>NZ_VIDT01000440.1 GCF_006519715.1 Ideonella azotifigens | reverse complement strand
CGTGGCCGAAGCGGAACTTTGGCTCGACTACGACGGCCTGCGTTGCGCCCCCTGGCCGGCGCGCGCGCCCGTACGCCAGTTCGTTACGAGCGCGCAAGGGTTAGTGGAACTGCACCGCGAGCCGGCCGCCGAATTGGCCGCAGCGCATGCCTGGGCCGAATTCGCCACACCGCGCCATGTGACCACATCGGACATCACGGACCCGCCGCACCACTGGCAACTGGGTGGCGCCAGGAGCGAAGACCCGAAGACCCTGCTGGCCGGCTGGCTGACCCAGGATTTCGCGCCACTGCGCGAGCTGGGCTTCATCGTTGAACTCGACGAGGATTGGCTGCGCCGCACCCAGCGAGTCGACGACATCTCCGCCAGCCTGGAAAGCAGCGACCCGCGCGATGCCGGGGGCTGGTTGGACCTTTCCCTGGGCTTCGACATCGACGGCCGGCGCATCAACCTGCTGCCCTTGCTGCCGCAGGTGCTGGCCGGCCTGAATCTGGATGCCGCCAACGATCCCGCCGCCCTGCCCGAGCATTTCTGGCTGCAAACGGACGACAACCACTGGTGGCAGCTGCCCTCGGCGCCGCTACGGCCGTGGCTGCAGGTGCTGATCGAGCTGCTGGGTGAACGCGAAGGCGACTTCGGCAGCGAATCCTTGAGCCTTTCGCCGGTGGAAGCCTTGCGGCTGGGCGCCGACCAGGCCGAGTTCGGCCAAAACGGCCATGCCGCTTTACGAGAGGTGCTGGCGCCACGCCAGGCCGGAGTCACGCTGCCACCGCCTCCCGAGGGACTGCAGGCCAAGCTGCGGCCGTACCAGCAACAGGGCTGGGCCTGGATGAGCGCACTCGCCAAGCATCGCCTGGGCGGCGTGCTGGCAGACGACATGGGCCTGGGCAAGACCCTGCAGACCCTGACCCACCTGCTGGACGAACAACGACGCGGCCTGGGCCGGCACCCAAGCCTGATCGTGGTGCCTACCAGCCTGGTCGGCAACTGGCACCGCGAATGCGAGCGCTTCGCGCCCGGACTGCGCATGCTGGTGCTGCACGGCGCCGGCCGCCACGCGCGCCACGCCGAGTTGGCTGAACACGATGTGGTGCTGACGACCTACCCCTTGCTGCAACGCGATCTGCACGTGCTGGTCGAACAGTCCTGGCATGCCCTGGTCCTGGACGAGGCCCAGACGCTAAAGAATGCGCGCACCCATACCGCCAAGGCGGCCCGGCAACTGCACGCCCACCACCGCATCGCGCTGACCGGCACGCCGATGGAGAACCACCTGGGCGAGCTGTGGAGCCTGTTCGACCTGGTGCTGCCGGGCTACCTGGGCCGCGAGCCGCGTTTCACCGAGCTGTACCGCACGCCCATCGAAAAGCAGCGCGACAGCCGTCGCCTGGCCTTGCTCCGCCGCCGGCTCATGCCCTTCATGCTGCGCCGGGACAAGCGCATGGTGGCATCGGAACTGCCGCCGAAGATCGAGCAGGTCGTGCGCGTGCAACTGGGCGCAGCGCAAGCCAATCTTTATGAAACCATCCGCGCTGCCGCCGAGGCCTCGGTGCAGAAGGCGCTCGCCGCCAAAGGCCTGGCCCGTTCCCAGATCTTCGTGCTGGACGCCTTGCTCAAGCTGCGCCAGGCCTGCTGCGACCCGCGATTGGTCAAGCTGAAGAACAACCGCCAGAAGATCGGCAGCGAATCGGCCAAGCTGACCTGGTTGCTGGAGAACCTGCCGCAGATGCTGGAAGAAGGCCGCCGCATATTGCTGTTCTCTCAGTTCACCTCGATGCTGGCGCTGATCGAAGCCGCGCTGGCCAGCGCCGACCTGCGCTGGACACTTCTGACCGGCGACACCCTGGACCGCGAGGCCGCGATCACCCGTTTCACATCGGGCGAGGTGCCGCTGTTCCTGATCAGCCTGAAAGCCGGCGGCACCGGCCTGAACCTGCCGCAGGCCGACACCGTGATCCATTTCGACCCCTGGTGGAACCCGGCTGCCGAGAACCAGGCCACCGACCGGGCCCACCGTCTGGGGCAGACCCAGACCGTCTTCGTCTACAAGCTCGTGGCTGATGGCACGCTGGAAGAGCGCATCCTCGCGATGCAGGCCCGCAAGGCAGAACTTGCCCGCAGCGTGCAAGGCGCAGCAGATGCCGAAGACACCAGCGCCCGCCTCAGCGAAGCCGACCTGAACTGGCTGCTGCAGCCGCTGGGCGCTGCCACGCTCGGCGAAGCCAGCAGCGTCTCCACCGAAAATTCCGAAATGGCCTCTGCATGAACAGCATCGCCGCCCTCTCACATTCCACTGGAACTCCATGCGCGCAGATCAATTGATTCTTCAACGAGGCCTCGTGGCCACCCGGTCGGCGGCTCAGCGCCTGATCGAGAGCCATGCCGTGCGGTGGAAGGGGCCCAAGGGCTGGGCGGTGATCAACAAGGCGGGGCTGGACGTGCCGGAGGAGTGTGAGCTGCAGGTCACCGACGACGCCGAGCTGCGTTTTGTCTCGCGCGGCGGGCTGAAGCTGGAAGGCGCGCTGAAGGCCTGCAAGATCGACGTGGCCGGGCGGCAATGCCTGGACCTGGGGCAGAGCACCGGCGGCTTCACCGACGCGCTGCTGCAGGCGGGCGCGGCCCATGTGGTGGGCATCGACGTGGGCCACGGCCAGTTGCACCCCAAGCTGCAGGCCGACGAGCGCGTGACCAGCTTCGAGGGCCAGAACGCACGGGACGTCGAAGGCTCGCCGTTTGCGGCCGCCTACGAACAGCACAGCTTCAACTTCGTGACGGGCGACCTGTCCTTCATCACCTCCACCCACGTGCTGCCGACCATGGTCGAGTACCTGGCGCCGGGCGGCGACCTGCTGGTGCTGATCAAGCCGCAGTTCGAGCTGCAGCCCGCGCAGATCGGCAAGGGCGGCATCGTCAAGGACAAGGTGCACTTCATCGAGGTCGAAAACCGCCTCTGGCAGGCCTGCAAGGCGCACGGCCTGAAGGTGCAGAAGTACTTCGAAAGCCCGATCAAGGGCGGCAACGGCAACACCGAATTCTTCGTCTGGGCCAAGCAGCCCGCTTGAACCTGCAAGCCAGATTGACATGACCTCCATCAGCCTAGAGTTCTTTCCGCCGAAGACGCCCGAAGGCGTGGTCAAACTTGCTGCCGTGCGCCAGCAGCTCTATGCGCTCAAGCCCGAGTTCTGCTCGGTGACCTATGGCGCTGGCGGCTCGACGCAAGACGGCACGCTGGCCGCCGTGCAGGCCATCCTGGCCGAGGGCATGGACGCGGCCTCGCACTTCACCTGCGTGGGCGCCACGCGCGCGTCGGTGCGCGAGAAGCTGCAGCTGTTCCAGGGCGCCGGCATCCGCCGGCTGGTCGCGCTGCGCGGCGACCTGCCCAGCGGCTACGGCGCGTTCGGCGAGTTCCGCTATGCCAGCGACCTGATCGCCTTCATCCGCGAAACCACCGGCACGCACTTCCACATCGAAGTGGCCGCCTATCCGGAGATGCACCCGCAGGCCAGGTCGCCGCAGGCCGACCTGGAGGCCTTCGCGACCAAGGCGCGGGCCGGTGCGAATTCCGCGATGACGCAGTTCTTCTTCAATGCCGATGCGTATTTCCGCTTCGTCGACGAAGCCCGCGCGCTGGGGCTGGACC
The DNA here is from genome assembly GCF_006519715.1 of Ideonella azotifigens. GTDB lineage: Bacteria > Pseudomonadota > Gammaproteobacteria > Burkholderiales > Burkholderiaceae_C > Ideonella > Ideonella azotifigens. Next base: position 1,088 of record NZ_VIDT01000440.1, on the reverse strand, counting down.
TGCCCATCGTGCCCGGCATCATGCCCATCACCAACGCCAGCGGCCTGATGCGCTTTGCCGACAGCACCGGCGCCGACATTCCGCGCTGGATCCGCATGCGGCTGCAAAGCTTTGGCGATGACACGGCCAGCATCAAGGCCTTCGGGCTGGACGTGGTCAGCGCGCTGTGCGAGCGCCTGATCGCCGGTGGCGCGCCGAGCCTGCACTTCTACACGATGAACCAGAGCACGGCCACGCTGGCGCTCTGCGAGCGGCTGGGCCTGGGCGGCTGAGCCCTGTGGCGCCGGCGCATCACCGCGCCTGCGCCAATGCTGACCTGGATCAAGCGCTTTCCGCGGACACCGCCTCGCGCACCGGCAACTTGCGCCAGCACAGCTTGACGAACCCCTCCCCCGGTTGCAATGACATCACGTCATGTCATTCAACAACAAGGAGTTCGCCACCATGCGCAAGACCCTCATCGCCCTGGCCGCCGTTGCCGCCGCCCTCGCCCCCCAATTCGCCGCCGCCCAGCAAGACAGCGGCCAGTGGCTGCTGCGCGCCCGTGCGCTCTACCTGCAGTCCGACAACAGCGACAGCACCGGGCTGGACCTGAAGATCAACGACAAGGCCTTTCCCGAGTTCGATGTCAGCTACTTCTTCACGCCCAACATCGCCACCGAACTGGTGCTGACCTACCCGCAGCGCCACACCATCCGCTCGGGCGACACCATCATCGGCAGCCTCAAGCACCTGCCACCCACGCTGACGCTGCAGTACCACTTCACCGACCTGAAGGCGTTGCGGCCCTACGTCGGCGCCGGCCTGAACTACACCCGCTTCTCGTCGGTCAGCTTCGAGCCCGCGGTAGATGCGGCGCTGTCGCCCTCGATCAAGAAGAACAGCTTCGGCTGGGCGCTGCAAGCCGGCGTGGACGTGCCGGTGAAGGACGGCTGGCTGGTCAACTTCGACCTGAAGAAGGTGCAGATCGAGACCGATGTGAGCTCGGCCGGCACCAAGGTCGGCACCTTCAAGGTCAACCCGCTGCTGGTCAGCGTGGGTGTCGGCAAGCGGTTCTGATTCAAGCCCGGGCGATCTTCACCCAGGAC
>NZ_VIDT01000044.1 GCF_006519715.1 Ideonella azotifigens | reverse complement strand
ACCGCTTCGGCGGCGACGTCGTCATCCTCCACCAGCAGGATCGCAAGGTCCAGGGCTTCAGTCATTGCCAGCCTTGCGCGCCCGCCTGGGCCACCAGAAGCGGAAGCAGGCGCCACGTCCGGACTCGACTGGCGAGACCAGCTCGATGCGGCCGCCATGCACCTCGATCAGGCGCTTGCTCAGCGCCAGGCCGATGCCCGAGTTGCCACGCTCGGTCGAGGTCAGGGTCTGGAACAATTTGAAGATGCGCTCGCGGGCCTGCAGTGGCACGCCCGGACCATCGTCGATGACGCTGATTTCACAGTCGCTGCGGTCGTGCCGCGCCTCAACACGCAGACGCCCTTCGATGCGATCATGGTGCTTGATGGCGTTGCCGATCAGGTTGCGCAGCACTGTCTCCAGCGGTGCGGCGATGGTCTCGAACGGCTCGATATCGAGCCCCAGTTCAACCACGAACCCCGGCGGTGCCGGCTGCATCTCCAGAATGCCGCGGACCATCGCGCCAAGGTCGACGACAGCGTACTCAGTGGCGGCGCGCCCGGCTCGCGCATAGCTCAGCAGGTCGTCGATCAAGCGCTCCATGCGCACGATGCGTTGGCTCACGCGGTCCAGGTTGCGCTTGACCTCGGCTGGCGGTTCCGGGCCCAGGTCGGCCGCGATCCATTCCATCAGATCGGCGATGCCGCGCAGCGGCGAGCGCAGGTCGTGCGAAGCAACGTAGGTGAACTCCTGCAGATCGGCGTTGGTACGGCGCGACTCGAGCTCCAGGTGCCGGCGGTGCTGCTCGACTTCATCGGCCAGGCGTTTGCGAACCGTGTTGTCGGTGCCGATCAGGAGATAGCCAATGATGGTTTCCTGGGCATCGCGCAGCGCGGTCACCGAAACAACCGCCGGAAAGCGGCTACCGTCCTTGCGGATCTTGGTCAGTTCATAGATGTCTTCAATGCCGCGCGAGGCCTTGAACACCAGGGCTTCGAACCCGGGGGAAATGGTCCTGGAGAACTCGGCACTCAGGACCTGGGCACGGGCGATCAGCTCCTGCGGGTCGGAGATGTCGGCCGGCGTGATCCTGTTCACGACCTCTGCCGCGGCATAGCCGAGCATGCGTTCGGCACCGACGTTGAAGATCTGGATGACGCCCTTGGCATCCGTGGCGATGCTGGAGAACATCGCACTGTTGAATATCGCGCCCTGCAGCGCGCCGGCTTTGGCCAGCGCCTCTTCTGCCTGTTTACGCGCGGTGTTGTCGGTGCCGATCAGCAGGTAGCCGATGACGCTTTCTCCAGCGTCGCGCAGCGCCGTCACTGACACCACCGCCGGCAAGCGGGTGCCATCCTTGCGGATGTAGGTCAGTTCGTAGATGTCTTCGATCCCACGTGAGGCCTTGAACACCAAGGCTTCGAAGCCGGGGGCAATCGGGATCTGGAGTTCGACGCTCAGCGCCGCAGCGCGTGCAATCAGCTCCTGCGGATCTGAAAGGTCGGCCGGCGTGATCTTGTTGACCACGTCGATGGCCGCGTAGCCCAGCATCTTGGCCGCGCCGACGTTGAAGATCTGGATGACGCCCTTCGCATCGGTGGCGATGCTCGAAAAGTTGGCGCTGTTGAAGATGGCGTTCTGCAGCGTGCCCGTCTTGAGCAAGGCCGCCTGCCGGCGCACCTCGGTGATGTACTCAGCCACTGGCGCGGAGTCAGGAACGACAGGATCGGAAAGGTGCGTAGTCAGAGGCCACTTTGTAGAACAGCAGTACCTTTCGCGGATCGCGCGACCGAAGATGCGGTGTGCACTGAAACCCGTTATACGCTGATCCCGCGATCAGCCGCGTGCCATGCCCCCAATGTGGAGACGATTGAGCCTGGCGCAGGGCAGTGAGCGCACGATTCGGTCGATGCGGGTCCGCAACGAATCCACCGGCCATGGCCGGGCAGCCCGGCACGGGATGTCTTGAATGCCCGGCGGATTCCGTACAGCAAGAAGGTCCGTGCGCGCGTCCCAGCGGCGCGGGCCCGGTCGTTCGTCACTGCGATTCACCAGGAGCTTGAAAATGCAGGCACGCCACTCTTCCGTCCATCCGGCCATCAGCGCGTTGCTAGCGGTCAGCCTGGTGGCCAACTTCGCGCTGTTTGGCAACACCGCGGACTACGCGCCCTCCATTCGGCCAGTCCTCGTTGGCGGCTTGTTGATCTTCAATTGCGTGTTGGCATGGTTCGGCGGTGCGCGCGGGCTGCGCAGCGCCGAACCCGTTGGCCAGTTGCCGGCAGTGGCCGGCTGTCTGCTGATCGCACCGTTTGTGCTGTTTGCATTGCTGCTGGGCATCGGCCCGCCGCATGAACAGCCGCCGTCGGAAAACGACTTGCGCTTCTTGCTGCTGGCCATCAATTCGATCCTGGTCGGCGCTGGGCTGATCGTGCTGCGGGAGGCGCTTGTGCCGGGCGGTGAGCGGCTGTATTCAACGCTGGGCCTGGCCTGCGCGGTGCTCGCCACGCCGCTGTATTTCCTCTTCTGCGTCATCCAGCGCAACGACTATGTGGCCGAGCAACTGGGCTGGTCCTGGACAGCGTCTGTCTCGGGCCACCTGCGTGAACTGACGCCGCTGGACGCGCTGTCCATCACCGCACTGTTCTTCGCTGGCGTCTTGACCTACCTGGCGACCGCGGCCTTCGCTCGCTCGCTGTCGAAGGCGGGCTGGCTGGGCCGCGGCGCCACATGGGCCTTCCTGCTGCTCAGCGGCCTCGGGCTGTTCTTCCTGATCGCCCGGGGCCTGGCCTACCCCAGCATGCAAGCGGCGATGTCGCACTGGTACACCGTGCCCGGCTTTGTCGCCGGCATCCCGGCGGTGCCATGGATGATGCCGGCGGCGATTGGCGTGTTGATGCTCAGGCGCTGCGGGCCGGAAAGGCCGCAGGCCTGAGCCGGCGCTTCAAGGCAGCAGGATGCTGCAACCCGTGGTCTTGCGGGCTTCCAGGTCGCGATGCGCCTGCGCCACATCGGCCAGCGGGTAGCGCTGGTCGATGCGGATCTTCACCTGACCGCTGGTGACCATGCCGAACAGGTCGTCTGCCATGGCCTGGGTGCGCTCGCGGGTGGCGATGTGGGTGAACAGCGTGGGGCGGCTCACGTACAGCGAGCCCTTGGCGGCCAGCAGGCCGATGTCCAGCGGCGGCACCTTGCCTGAGGCGTTGCCGAAGTTGGCCAGCAGGCCGAAGGGCTGCAGGCAATCCAGCGACTTCATGAAGGTGTCGGCACCGACCGAGTCGTAGACCACCTTCACGCCCTTGCCGCCGGTGATTTCCTTGACCCTGGCGACGAAGTCTTCCGTGCGGTAGTTGATGGTGTGAGCGGCGCCCAGTTCGCGAGCCAGCGCGCATTTCTCGTCGCTGCCTGCCGTGCCGATCAGCTGGTAGCCCAGCGCCTTGGCCCATTGGCAGGCGATCAGGCCCACGCCACCGGCCGCGGCATGGAACAGGATGAAGTCGCCCGCCTGCAGGCCGCCCTGCGGCAGCGTGCCGCGCAGCAGGTATTGCGCGGTCAGGCCCTTGAGCATCATGGCTGCGCCTTCGTCGAAGCTGATCGCGTCCGGCAGCTTGACCACGCACTTGGCCGGCAGCACGCGGCGCTCGCAGTAGGCGCCGGGCGGCTGGCTGGCATAGGCCGCGCGGTCGCCCACGGCCAGGTGCGTGACGCCCTCGCCCACCGCCTCGACCACGCCCGCACCCTCCATGCCCAGCGACAGCGGCAGCGGGTTGGCGTAGAGGCCGGTGCGCTGGTAGACGTCGATGTAGTTCAGGCCCACCGCGTGGTGGCGGATGCGCAGCTCGCCGGGGCCGGGTTCGCCAACCGGGCGGTCGACGAGGCGAAGTTGTTCGGGGCCGCCAAAGGCGTCGATCACGATGGTGCGGCTGCTCAAGCTCATGGGTCGGAGTCTCCTTGGGGGAATCTTTGGGGGAATGCGGTGCAGGCCAGCTGCAAGAGAGGTAGTCGGTTATCGTGCCAGCCTTTTGTGTTGTCCGATGCCCAACCAGCCACTGACCCTTCGCCTGGCTCTGTTGCTCACGCTGCCGCCGCTGCTGTGGGCCGGCAACGCGGTCGTCGGCCGGCTGGCGGTGGGCGCGGTGCCGCCGGTGGCGCTGAACCTGGCGTGCTGGCTGCTGGCCTTTGCGCTGCTGTGGCCGCTGGGCAAGGCGGCTTTCCGCGACCTCGCCACCATCCGCGCCCGCTGGCGCTACCTGTCGCTGCTGGGCCTGCTCGGCATGGGCAGCTACAACGCGCTGCAGTACCTGGCGCTGCACAGCTCCACGCCGCTGAATGCCACGCTGATCACCGCCAGCTCTCCCGTCTGGATGCTGGCCATCGGCGCGCTGGTCTACCGCATTGCGCCGCGGCGGCAGGACGTGGTGGGCGCGCTGCTGTCGCTGCTGGGCGTGGCGCTGGTCATCTGCCGCGGCGAACCCGAGCGGCTGCTGGCGCTGCGCTTCGTGTCAGGCGACCTGCTGATGCTGCTGGCCATCATCAGCTGGGGCTTTTATTCCTGGCTGCTGGCCCGGCCGCCAGCCAGCATGCAGGGCGAGCAGCGGCCGGACTGGGACTGGGCCGGCTTCCTGCTGGTGCAGATTGCGTTTGGCCTGCTGTGGAGCGGCGCCGCCACCGGCGTCGAAACCCTGGTGGCCGACGCCCGCTGGCACTGGACGCCCTGGGTGCCGGTGATCCTGCTGTACGTGGCCGTCGGCCCGTCCTTGATCGCCTACCGCTGCTGGGGCCTGGGCGTGTCCACCGTCGGCCCGGCCATCGCCGCGTTTTTCGTCAACCTCACGCCGGTCTTCGCCGCGCTGCTGTCGGCGGCAATGCTGGGCGAGTGGCCGCAGTGGTTCCACGGCGCGGCGTTTGCGCTGATCGTCGTCGGCATCCTCATCTCGTCCCGGCGCTGAAAACCGGCAGGCCCACGCGCAGCGCGACAATTCGCGCATGCAACTCAAGCACAAGTTCCTGCTGCTCGCCGCGCTGCCGCTGCTGGTGACGCTGGCGCTGATCGCTGCCACCGTGCTGCACCAGGACAGCGGCCTGGCCCAGCGCGAGCGGGCGCTGGTCGAGCAGGAGTACATGACCGCGCGCAAGGCCGAGTTGCAGCACTACGTGGAACTGGCCGTCAGCACGCTGCAGCCGCTCTACGACAGCGGGCGCGACGACGAGGCCACGCGCGCCGAGGCCATTCGCCTGCTGGGCTCGCTGAACTACGGGCGCGACGGCTACTTCTTCGTCTACGACCTGCAGGGCCGCTCGCTGATGCACTCGCGACAGCCCGAGCTGGTTGGCCAGAACCTGTGGGAACTGCGGGACGCCCAGGGTCGGCCCACGATCCAGCAGCTGGTCGGCCAGGCCCGGCAAGGCGGTGGCTTCGTGGACTACCAGTGGCGCAAGCCCTCCACCGGCCAGATGGCGCCCAAGCTCGGCTACGTGGTCGCCCTGCAGCGCTGGAACTGGATGCTGGGCACGGGGCTGTACCTGGACGACATCCAGGCCACGCTGGCGCAGCTGGACCGCCAGGTCAGCGCCAATGTGCGCAGCACGCTGCTGTGGATTGCCGGCATGGCGGTGCTGGGTGTTGGCCTGATCAGCGCCACCGGGCTGATGCTGAACCTCAGCCAGTACAAGGACGCCGAGACCAAGCTGCGGCTGCTGGCCCGGCAGGTCGTACAGTCCCAGGAGGACGAGCGCGCCTACCTCGCCCGCGAGCTGCACGACGGCACCAGCCAGTCGCTGGTGTCGACCAAGCTGATGATCGAATCGGCGCTGGACGACATGGCCCACGACGGCAGCCAGCGCCCGCTGCCGGCCACGCTGCCCAAGGCCTTGAGCTGCCTCAACGAGACGCTCACCGAAGTGCGCCGCATCTCGCACCGGCTGCGCCCTGCGCTGCTGGACACGCTGGGCCTGCCTGCGGCGCTGGCCCACCTGGCGCGCGAGTTCGAGGGCCACGGCCTGCCGGCGGTGGACGTGGCGGTCGATGGTGAGGCCGTGGAGCTGCCTGAGGAGGTCAACACCGCGCTGTTCCGCATGGCCCAGGAGGCGCTGACCAACGTGGCCAAGCATGGTCACGCCCATGCGGTGCAGGTCACGCTTGGCTTTGCGGCCGATGGCAGCGTGAGCCTGGAGATTGCCGACGACGGCCGCGGCTTCGAGGTCGAGCAGGTCATGCAGGCGCCCACGCGCGGCATCGGCCTGCGCAACATGCGCGAGCGGCTGGACACGATCGGCGGCCAGTTCGAGGTCCACTCGCAACCCGAGGGCGGCACGCAGGTGCAGGCCCACGTGCCGCAGCGCGCGCTCGCGCGGCTGCGCCCCACCGAAACGGCACGCACATGAACGACCAGCTCTCGCCCGAACCCGCCTCGCCGCTGCGCGTGCTGCTGGTGGACGACCATCCGCTGGTCCGCGAAGGCCTGCGCGCCCGGCTCTCGCGCATTGCCCGCATCACCGAGTTGGGAGAAGCCGGCAGCGCGCTCGAAGCGCTGGAACAGATGACCCGCTTGCGGCCTCACCTGGTACTGATGGACGTGGGCATGAAGGACATGAACGGCATCGAGCTGACCACGCTGCTGTTGCAGCGCGAGTCGCAGCTCAAAGTGCTGATGCTGAGCATGTACGACAACCCCGAGTACGTGCAGCGCGCCCTGCAGGCCGGCGCCCGTGGCTACGTGCTGAAGGACGCGCCGGCAACCGAGATCGTCGCCGCCATCGAAGCCGTCTCCGCCGGCGGCACCTTCCTCAGCCCCGCCGTCTCCAAAGGCCTGTTCCGCAACCAGGCCCCTCGTCCGCTGCTCACCCCGCGCGAAAGCGAAATCCTCTCCGCCCTGGGCCGAGGCGAGTCCAGCAAACACATCGCCTCAGCGCTGAACCTGAGTGTGCGCACCGTCGAAACCCACCGGCAAAGCATCAAGCGCAAGCTGGGCATCGAAGGCCAGGCGGAGCTGATCAAGTATGCGGTGGAGCATGGGAAGCGCTTGCCGGAGGGTTGACGATCACATGACAGTTGGCGCTTCCATCAGTTGGCGCCTGATTGATTGAAGGCGTGCCGTTGGATCGCTTTGCGGGTGCTCCCACCTGGTATCGGCGAGCCTAATCAGGGTTGTCACCTACGTGGTCCTGCGCGCATGGCCTGCGCAGTGGCGCCGATGAATCTGCGCCGGTCGATTGCCACACTCGAAGCCCACATCAACGTCGGCCGTTTCGTGTCACCGGACACCGCGCCGCGAGCTTCGAGGAGACATCCGTGTTGAACATCCGCCGCCACCTGCCGTGGCTTGCCGTTGCCGTGCTCGGCGCATTTGCATTGGCCACGGTCGCGCTCGGGCGCGGCGAGGCCGTCAGCGCCTTGTGGATCGTGGTCGCCGCGGTCAGCGTCTACCTGATCGCCTACCGCTACTACAGCCTGTTCCTGGCCTACCGCGTGCTCGGGCTGGATGAGAAACGGCAGACGCCCGCCTGGCGCCACAACGACGGGCTGGACTACGTGCCGACCAACCGCTACGTGCTCTACGGCCACCACTTCGCCGCGATTGCCGGCGCCGGCCCGCTGGTCGGCCCGGTGCTGGCCGCACAGATGGGCTACCTGCCGGGCCTGCTGTGGATCCTGGCCGGCGTGGTCTTCGCCGGTGCGGTGCAGGACTTCGTCGTGCTGTTCATCTCCACCCGCCGCGACGGCCGCTCGCTGGGCGACCTGATCAAGCAGGAGATGGGGCCGGTGCCCGGCGTGATCGCGCTGTTCGGCGCCTTCATGATCATGATCATCATCCTGGCGGTGCTGGCACTCATCGTGGTGAAGGCGCTGGCGAATTCGCCCTGGGGCACCTTCACGGTGGCGGCCACCATCCCGGTGGCGCTGTTCATGGGCGTGTACCTGCGCTGGATCCGGCCGGGCCGCATCGGCGAGGTTTCGCTGATCGGCTTCGTGCTGCTGATGCTGGCCATCCTCGGCGGCCAGTGGGTGCATGAGAGCCCTGCCCTGGCGCCGCTGTTCACCTTCGACGGCAAGGCCCTGACCTGGATGCTGATCGGCTACGGCTTCGTCGCCTCGGTGCTGCCGGTGTGGCTGCTGCTGGCGCCGCGGGACTACCTGTCCACCTTCCTGAAGATCGGCACCATCGTCGCGCTGGCCATCGGCATCCTGATCGTGGCGCCGGACCTGCAGATGCCGAAGTTCACCCAGTTCGCGCAGGGCAACGGCCCGGTGTGGGCGGGCAGCCTGTTCCCCTTCCTGTTCATCACCATCGCCTGCGGGGCGGTCTCCGGCTTCCATGCGCTGATCGCCTCCGGCACCACGCCGAAGATGCTGGAAAACGAGACGCACGCGCGCTTCATCGGCTACGGCGGCATGCTGGCCGAGAGCTTTGTCGCGGTGATGGCGCTGGTGGCGGCATCCGTCATCCAGCCGGGCGTGTACTTCGCGATGAACAGCCCGGCTGCGCTGGTGGGCAGCACGCCCGAAGCGGTGGCGGCCACGCTGTCGACCTGGGGCTTTGTCATCACGCCGGACGTGCTGATCCAGACCGCCAAGGACGTGGGCGAGAACACCATCCTGGCGCGTGCCGGTGGCGCACCCACGCTGGCCGTGGGCATGGCGCACATCCTGCACCAGGTCATCGGCGGCAAGGCCATGATGGCCTTCTGGTACCACTTCGCGATCCTGTTCGAGGCGCTGTTCATCCTCACCGCCGTGGACGCTGGCACCCGCGCCGGCCGCTTCATGCTGCAGGACCTGCTGGGCACCTTCGTGCCGGCCTTGAAGCGCACCGAATCGCTGCCGGCCAACCTGATTGCCACCGGCCTGTGCGTGGCCGCCTGGGGCTATTTCCTGCACCAGGGCGTGGTCGATCCGCTGGGCGGCATCAACACGCTGTGGCCGCTGTTCGGCATCTCCAACCAGATGCTGGCCGCCGTCGCCTTGCTGCTGGGCACGGTGGTGCTGTTCAAGATGAAGAAGGACCGCTACGCCTGGACCACCATCGTGCCGGCCGCCTGGCTGCTGGCCTGCACGCTGACGGCCGGCTGGCTGAAGATCTTCTCGGCCGACGCGAAGGTGGGCTTCCTGGCCCACGCCGCGAAGTTCTCTGAAGCACTGGCCCAGGGCCACTTGCTGGCCCCCGCGAAGACCCCCGAAGCCATGGCCCGCATCGTCTTCAACGACCGGCTGGACGCCGTGCTCTGCGGCCTGTTCATGTTCGTGGTGCTCAGCGTGCTGGTCTACAGCGTGAAGGCCTCGCTGGCCGCGCGCGCCGCCAGCCGGCCGACGACCAGCGAAGTGCCGTTCCAGCCGCTGGCTTTGGGGGCGAAGGCATGACCACGGCCGCCAAGGTAGAGCGCCTGGGTCAGGACTTGAGCCGTGCAGGACGCTACCTGGCCCAGTCCTTCCGGCTGATGGTGGGCCTGCCGGATTACGACGCCTACCTCAGCCACATGGAAGCCACCCACCCGGACCAGCCGGCGATGAGCTACGAGCAGTTTTTCCGCGAACGGCTTGAAGCGCGTTACAGCAGCCGGGTCGGCCGCTGCTGCTGAGGTTCGTCACGCACCCAGCCCGATGCCCACGAAGGCGCTGGCAGGACTGGGCATCGGCGGGTCGGGCAGCGGTGCATCCAGGGCCCAGTCCGGCGCGGCCGCCAAGCCAGCGGCCAACGCCGGGTCGTGGCTCGTCAGCACGGCTTGGGTGGCCTCGCGCTGTCGAGCCAACAGGTTCAGCATCGGCGCCAGCGACCCGCCGGACAAGGCCGAGGGTCCATCCAGCACCTGCTGCAACTCGTCCAGCATGTCCGGGTGGTGCTTGAACAGGTCCTGCGCAACGTCGCATTCCGGTTGGTCGAACTGCAAGGGCTGCGACCAGCGCTCGCGCGCCCGTTGACGCAGCATCGCCACCCGCGCCAGCGCAAACCCCACTTCGCGCAACTGGAAAACGGCCTGCGCGGGCTGCCCTGCGTTGGCCAACAACTGTGCCGCGACAAGCCTGGTTTCCAGTTCCCGCGGGTCATGCCAGTACGCATAGGCCCAGCGAATGCTGGTGGACACGCTGGCCGGCCAGCGTGCATCGTCCGGGGTCATCCGCAGGCAGTCCCGCAGCAGCAGCATCTGCATGCGGCGCAGCGGCGTGGCCAGCCGCGCGGGGTCGCCATCCAGACCCAATGCGCTGGTCCAGTCTTCGGCCAACGCCATGCCCAGCAGTGCCTCGGCCTCTGGCCAGCAGGCCGGTGCCTGCGTGTCCACGGCCGGGCACCAGCGACCGCAGCCGTCCAGCAGCAGCGCGAGCGCGGCCGCATGGGCTTTCTGGAACCACAGCCGGGCAAGGCCTGGAAAGGCCTGGCTTGCGCCAGCCTGCACCACCGCGAAGCGTGCCCCCTCGGCGAAGCTGGCACAGCGCGCGGCGCGCGCGGCAGGCGCATGGGCGTATTCCAGCGAAGCTGCCAGCTGGCGAGCCAGCAGGGCTTGCACCGGGGGCGCGTCCAGCAAAACGGCCTGCGCCATGCGGTGAGTCAGCAAGTCGGCGCAAGCCAGGCGGCCAGGCTCGGCCAGCCAGGCCGCAGGCAATCGGGTCAGGTCCAGCGAAGGCAGCCGTTTGCCATCGGCCATGCCAGGGGGCCAACAGCGCTGTTGCCGCGCATTCGTGCCATGGTCGAAGACCAGCAGTTCCAGCGTGTCGCCTGCCGGCGCGGCCACACCAGCGTCTGGCGGACGCAGCAGCCTCAAGGCCTGCGCCGCGTCTCCGATCTGGCCCATCAGCCAGTCACAGGCCAGGCGGGCCGGTGAGTTTTCAGGGAGGCGGTACAGCTCGGACCCAACGTGTGCTTGCATGTGCGCGCCGAGTGCCCCGCAAGCCCCGCGCTGTGGTCACGGGTGAGGGCCTGCTCGCTCCTTGCTGTGGCCGGTCGAGGCGGCCTGTGGCATGAACAAATCAACCATACGGCAAGCTGTTGCAGCGCACAACGCATAAGCACGGCGTTTGATTCGGGGTTTTCCCGCGAAGGTGCCCGCACGTTCCGCAAGGAAGCGCCGGTTTCGCGCAAGCGCGCTGCCTGCCGGGCCCGTGGACCTACCGATTGGGGATGGCATCGCCAGCACCCCTTTCGTTAGCATGCTGCCAGGCAGCCCGCTGCCGCGACACATCAATCAAGAAGCGAACTTTCTGGAGGGAATTTCCATGCGTGTTCACGCGCCCCTGCGCCGCCTTACCGCGGCTGCGGCCATCTGTGCCATGGCCATGTCTTTCGCCTTGCCTGCCCAAGCTGCGACCTACACGGCACAGCGGGTGAAGTTGACCCATGACATTGGCGCCGGATGCAACGTTGCTGGCATCAACGATGCCGGACAGCTTTCCGGAGGCTGCTTCACAGCAGATGAGCTGTTCTCCGTCGGTTCCGTGACCGAAGCCAAAGGCAAGAAGCCGACGGACTTCGGGCTGCTCGGCGGGATCGACAGCTATGGCTATGACATCAACAACAACGGCGTTGTGGTCGGCGAAGCTACGCTGCCGGGCGATGTGATCTACCACGCCGTGTTGCGCAAGCCTGGCGACGCCGGTTTGACCGACCTCGGCACGCTGGGAGGAAGCTACGCCTACGCGGCTGGCATCAATGACAACGGTCAAATCGTGGGCTACTCGTACACCGCCGACGATGCCCAGGGACAGATCTTCGTCGCCAGTTTGGCTGACACGCGATTGGTGAATCTCGGCGCCGTGAATGACGTAACTTCCAGTACCCCAGTTGGCATCAACGGCAAAGGCGTCATCGCAGGCTATGGCTACACAGCCGCAAGTCCGAACTACACGCACGCGTTCTACGCCAAGCCGCCGAAATACAAGTTCATTGACCTCGGGACACTGGGCGGTGCGATCAGCCTTGCGACAGCCATCAGCGACAACGGGCTGGTGGTCGGATACTCCAAGATCGACTCCAGCAGCTTCCGCCGCGCTTTCATCGCCGACATCAATCAAGGTGGCGTGATGAAAGACCTCGGCACGCCTGCCGGCCTGAATACGCGTGCCTACGGGGTGAACAATCATGGCCAAGTGGTCGGCAGCTACCTCCTCGCAGACGGGGTGACCTACGCGCCTTTCATGTGTTCCGGCGACTGCAGCGACTTCGTTGACTTGAATACGGTGACCGGCGGGCTACCGGAGGGCGTCCTGTTGACCTCCGCCAGGATCATCAACAAGAAAGGCCGCATCGTCGCGCACGGCAGTGACGGCTACGCCTACCTGTTGACGCCGCAGCAGTAACCCCGCTGTGCAGCGAGCTTGAGCCGCGCATTGGAGTTCACACCCAAACGACCCACCATCCTGCAGCACGATCTGCGCAGTGACGTAGCCCGCCTGCACGCTGCACAGGAAGGCGCAGACGGCGCCGAATTCTTCCGCAGTGCCAAAACGCTGGGCGGGGATGGCGAGGAGGCATTGGTCGCGCATGGATTCGACCGGGCGGCCGCTGGTGGCCGCCGCGCCGGCCGTGTTCTTTCTGCAGGCGCGGTGTCGAAGGCGCCAGGCAGCAGGTTGTTGATGGTCACGCTGCGGGCGGCCAGTTGCGGCTGGCGAGCCGGTCCAGTCGCCAGCGTATCGCGCCCGCAGCTTTCACCGTGGTGCGGTCGCCCGGCACGGCATGTTGCAGTACGCCCGCGGCGCCGAATTCTCCACGCGATTGTGGATCCCTGCGAAGTGGCCGAATCGATACCATGCCAGCGGTCCGCCCCTGCCGAGCCGATGTTACGAAGTGAATTTCCCAGAGGATTTGTCATGCACCTTCACGCGCCTTTCCCCCTTCTCAAGACAGCCGCAGTGCTCGCGGCCATCACCGTTTTGTGCGCCCTGCCCGCTTATGCGGTGACCTACGTTGCCAAGCAATTGAAACTGCCCCACGACATCGGCCACGGTTGCGATGCCGCCGGTATCAACGACGCGGGTCAACTCTCGGGTGGTTGCTATACGGAGGACGAACTCTTCTCTGTCGGCTTCAGCACGGAAGCAAATGGAAAGAAGGGCACCGACCTTGGCCTGCTAGGCGGGACGGACAGCTATGGGTGGGGCATCAACAACAACGGTGTTGTTGTGGGAGAAGCCACATTGCTGGGTGACCTGATTTACCACGCTGTATTGCGCCGGCCGGGCGATTCCGCGCTGACAGATCTCGGTACGCTCGGTGGTGACTACGCCTACGCGGCGGGGATCAATGACGCAGGACAAATTGTTGGCGTCTCCACGGTGGCGTCGGGCGACAGCCATGTCTTCATATCCAGCTTGACCGACAACCGCTTGATCGACATTGGCGGGATGGGCGGCAGCTTCACGATGCCAATGGCAATCAACGGCAAGGGTGTCATCGCCGGTTATGGCTTGTCGCCTGCAGATTCGATGAATGTGCGTGCGTTTTACGCCAAACCGCCGAGCTACCACTTTGTCGCCCTAGGCACCCTGGGCGGCGGCGGCAGTTGGGCGCGAGCGATCAGCGACAAGGGACTGATCGTGGGCTACTCGAAGACTGCTGGTAGTGGCTACAACCGTGCATTTGTCTATGACATGCACAGCAAGGTCATGCGTGATCTGGGCACCCCGGGGCCGTACTCATCGATCGCTTATGACGTGAACAGTCATGGCCAGATTGTTGGCCAGTACACGCGAGACGACCGGGGCACCACGGCGGCCTTCGTCTGCTCCGGCGACTGCAGCGACTTTGTGGACCTCAACACCGTGGCAAGCGGTCTGCCCGAGGGGGCAATGCTCAACTACGCCAGGGTCATCAACAAGAAGGGCCAAATTGTCGCCAAGGGCAGCGACAAGAAGCTCTATCTGCTGACCCCTCAGTAAGTCACATCGCCCCCCCAAACGACCCACCATCCTGCAGCACGTTCTGCCCCGTGATGTAGCCCGCCTGCACGCTGCACAGAAAGGCACAGGCGGCGCCGAACTCTTCGGCGGTGCCGAAGCGCTGGGCCGGGATGGCGAGGCGGCGTTGGTCGCGCATGGATTCGACCGGGCGGCCGCTGGTGGCGGCGGCGCCGGCCATCGTTTTCTGCAGGCGCTCGGTGTCGAAGGCGCCGGGCAGCAGGTTGTTGATCGTCACGTTGCGCGCAGCCAGCTGCGGCTGGCGGGCCAGGCCGGCGACGAAGCCGGTCAGGCCGCTGCGGGCGCCATTGGACAGGCCCAGCGTGGCGATGGGGGCCTTGACGGCGCCAGAGGTGATGTTCACGACGCGGCCGAAGCCGCGTTCGGCCATGCCGTCCACCACGGCCTTGATCAGCTCGATGGGCGTGAGCATGTTCGCGTCCAGCGCGGCGATCCACACGTCGCGGTCCCAGTCGCGGAAATCGCCGGGCGGTGGGCCGCCTGCGTTGTTGACCAGGATGTCGACCTGCGGGCAGGCGGCCAGCGCGTTGGCGCGGCCTTCGGCGGTGGTGATGTCCCCCACCACGCCACGCACCTGCACGGACGGGTTCGATGCGCGCAATTCGGCCACGGTGGCGGCCAGCGCCTCGGCACCGCGGGCGGTGATGACCACGTTGACGCCTTCGGCCGCCAGCGCCTGCGCGCAACCCTTGCCCAGCCCCTTGCTGGCGGCGCAAACCAGCGCCCATTTGCCGTTCAGCCCCAGATCCATGATGTGTTGTGCTCCATTGAAGAGTTGAGATTCAGCGCTCGACGGTTGGCTCGGCCGGCGCGCCCGGCGGCGCGACGGTGGCCGCAGCCGGTGTGCGCGAACGGGTGACGATCCAGACGCCGCTGAGCACCAGCGCCGTGCCCAGCAGCAGCACCGGCGTGAAGCTTTCGCCCAGCAGGGCAATGCCCATGAAGATGGTGCTCATCGGGCCGATCATGCCGGCTTGCGCGGTCAGCGTGGGGCCCAGGCGTTCGATGGCCATCATCGTCATCAGGACAGGCGCGACGGTGCAGGCGGTCGCGTTCAGCACCGACAACCACAGCACCGCAGGCTGCACTTCGGCCAGCCCGCTGATCGGCCGGGTCACCAGGAAATGCGCGATGCACAGGCCGCAGGCCACCGTGGAGGCCAGACCCGTGAGGCGCAGTGAGCCGACCCGCTTGACGACTTCACCGCTGGCAACCAGGTAGCACGCATAGCTGATCGCGCTGCCAAACACCAGCAGGCCGCCCAGCACGGTGTGCGTGCCTTGCAGGCTCATCTCGCTGCCGAAGACCAGCAGCGTGCCGGCGTAGCTGACCAGCATGGCCAGCACCGCGCGCGGCGTGAAGCGCTGCCGGCCCAGCAACACCGACATCACCAGCACGATGGTCGGGCCGAGGTAGAGGATCAGCCGCTCCAGGCTGGCGCTGATGTAGGCCAGGCCCATGAAGTCCAGCAGGCTGGCCAGGTAGTAGCCGGAAAAGCCCAGGCCGAGGATGGCCAGCCAGTCGCGCAGACCCAGCGCGGGTTTGCCGCGCCCGGCCCACCACGAAAGCAGCAGGAAAAACGGCAGCGCGAACAGCATGCGCAGCATGATCAGCGTGACCGCGTCCACGCCGTGCCGGTAGGCCAGCTTGACGATGATGGCCTTGCCGGAAAACGCGATGGCGCCGGCAAAAGCCAGCGGCAGGCCGGTGCGCAGCGGGTGCGGCTGGGCGAGGCTGGCCGAGGAGGACGAGGCGGCGCCGCTCATGCTTCGGTCTCCAGGACTGCGAGGCCACCGTCGTCCGGTGCGCGCCGCTGCAGCGCCCAGTCGCGGTCGAAGCCCTGGAAGCCGACCGAGCGGTAGATGCCAATCGCCACATCGTCTGGATCGGCCTTCATCAGCAGGCGCTGCAGGTCCCAGTTCGCGAACCCCCATTCGCAGACCGCGGCGACCAGCGAGCGGCACAGGCCGCGGCGGCGCCAGTCCGGGTGCGTCTCGACGTGCTGGAAGCGGCCCACTTCACTGTCCCGCAGCAGGCCGCAGTCGGCCGCCAAAACGCCATCGCACCAGACGCCGAACCACTCGGCAATGCCGCTGCGCTGCATTGCCGCATAGCGCGCCATCTGGCGCTCGCGGAAACGGCGGTAACCGGCTGGCGCGTGGCCGTCGGTGTCGGTGCATTGCAGCGCCACCAGCGCGGGCAAATCCTGGGCCCAATCGACAGGCCGGACGAGGACTTCGCCGCGCGGCGCAGGAGGCCGCTGCAGTTCACCGCGGTGAAGCGCCAGCACCTCGCTGTCGTAGCGCTCGAAGCCTGCGGCGCGCCAGCTCGGCAGCGCGTCGGGCGGCGGCGCGTCGCTGTTGAAGGCAAAGGCCACATGCCGCACTTCGGGCCGGCCGGCGGCCACTTCGTCGTCGAAACGGCCCAGCCAATGCGCCAGGTCGCCATCAGCCGGCGTATGCGGCAGCGCGAGGAAGTTGCCCCAGTAGAAGTTGGGGTTGGCGGGGGTGCGAACGACCAGGCAGTCGTCGCGTTCGATCAACTCGGCGTCGAAGCGGTGCAGGATGAAGTCGGTGCGCCAAGCGGCACGCAGGTCTTGAAATTTCATGCGGGGGTCAGAAGCCGACGGCGGCGCCGTCGCGGCGGGGATCGCTTGCGGCGACAAAGCCGTCCACCGCGGGGTCGCCAAGACGCCAGATGAACTGGCCGGCGCCGAAGTCCTGGTAGCTGTCGTTGATCTGCTCGATCTGGTGGCCACGCGCGCGCAGCCCCGCGAGCACGGCAGGCGCAATGTGGGCCTCGACGTTCAGCGACAGGCCTTGGTTGTAGCGCCAGCGCGGCGCGTCGCAGGCGGCCTGCGGGTTCTGGCCATGCGCCAGCATGCGCACGAGGGTCTGCAGGTGCCCCTGTGGCTGCATGTTCGCGCCCATCACGCCAAAGCTCATCACCGGCTGGCCGTCCTTCGTCAGGAAGGCCGGGATGATGGTATGGAACGGGCGCTTGGCCGGCGCAACGACATTCGCGCTCGCCGGGTCCAGCGAAAAACCATGGCCGCGGTTCTGCAGGCTGATGCCCCACTCGGGCAGCACAACGCCGGAGCCGAAACCCATGTAGTTGCTCTGGATGAAGCTGACCATGCGGCCTTCTTCATCGGCGGCGGTCAGGTAGATGGTGCCGCCCTTGACGGGATTGCCAGCGCCGAAGTCCTGGGCCTTCGCAGGGTCGATCAGCTTCGCGCGCTCGGCGAGGTAGGCCGGCTCCAGCAGCTGTTCCGCCGTGACGGCCATTGCGCCGGGCTCTGCAACGAAGCGGTACACATCCGCGAAGGCCAGCTTCATCGCTTCGATCTGCAGGTGCTGGGCCTCGGCGCAGTCGATGGGCAGCGATGCGTGGTCCCACTGCTTCAGGATGCCCAGCGCGATCAGCGCGGCAATGCCCTGCCCGTTCGGCGGAATTTCGTGCAGCCGGTGGCCCAGGTAATCCATGCCGATGGGATCGACCCACTCGGGCTGGTGGCCGGCCAGGTCGGCCACCGTCATCGCGCCGCCTTGCGCCTTTGCGGCGGCGGCCAGCGCCTCGGCGATCTCGCC
>NZ_VIDT01000439.1 GCF_006519715.1 Ideonella azotifigens | reverse complement strand
GGCCGACATCTGCCCCGCGCCGCCGATGGCAAGGCTCTTCGAACCGAACGCCGCCGAAACCGAACGCCTGGCGCCACGTCAGGCACGCTGGGCGCAGCTGTATCCCAGATTGAGGAACCTGTTTCCAGCTGGTTGACCTGCAGACGTTGCCTTAGACCTGCTCGGCCGTGTAATAGCCGCCATCCACCAGCACCGATTGCAGGTTGGCCTTGTCGACCAGCACGGGCTTGATCAGCAAGGCAGGAACGACCTTCACACCGTTTTGATAGGTCTTCTGGTCGTTGAAGCTGACGGGGCGGCCTGAGAGGGTGTCGTCGACCATGCGCGCCGCCTGCTTCACCAGCAGCCGGGTGTCCTTGAACACCGTGGACGCCTGCTCGCCGTGCTTGATGGACCTCACCGACGCGAGTTCCGCATCCTGGCCGGTGATGACCGGCAAGGGCTGCGCGGCCTGCCCGTAGCCGGCGAACTTGACGGCACTCAGCAACTCGATGCTGATGCCGTCATAGGGCGACAGCACTGCGTCGAGGCGGCGCCGGGCATAGGTGGTGCCAAGCTCCCCCTGCAAGCGCGCCTTGGCATGCGCGCCATTCCAGTGCGGCGTGTAGATGTCCTTGAGTGCGACCTTGCCCGAACCGACGACCAACTGGCCATTGTCGATGTAGCGCTTGAGCACCGACATCGATCCGTCGTAGAACATGTGGGTGTTGTTGTCGTCCGCGTCGCCCGCGAACAGCTCCACCGTGGAGGGCCGCGTGGCAGCGGTCAAACGCAATCGCGCCTCGATGTCACGGGCCTGCAGTTCGCCCACGGCAAAGTTGTCGAAGGTTGCATAGCTGTCCACGTTGGCCGTGTCGCGGATGAGCCGGTCGTAGGCGAGGACCTTCACACCGCGCTTGGCCGCCTCCGCCAGCACGCCTGTCAGCGCACCGCCGTCCACTGCGCCGATCACCAGCATCCGCGCACCTTTGCCCACCATCGCCTGGAGGTGGTCGATCTGGGTCTTGGCACTGTCGTTCGCGTACTGCAGGTCCGCCGTGTAGTCGAGCTGGTTGAGCGCGCGCATCACGCCCAGCCCGTCATACACCCAGCGCAGGGATCCCATCGTGGGCATCGAGATGCCGATCAACCCCTTGTTGCTGGCTGCCGCTCGCGACGTTCCCCAAACGTGACCCAAGGACAGCGCTGCCAGCGCCTTCACGGACTGCCGTCGATTCATCTTGTCTCCGAAAACTGCGCCGAACTGCCTTGCGCAATTCCATGCCTGCTTCTTGTCAATCGGTTCGATTGCTTTGGGACGCATTGTCTGGATTCCGGCCAGCGGCCGAATCCCCCGAATCCCCAATGTGAAAACCCATATACCGGCATGCGCATACCGACATGGCTGCGCCCGAGGCAGATGGAAGTGTGATGGTTCGCTTCAGGCCGCCAAGGCCGCCTGCCGTTTGCGCCGCTGCCGGTTCGCACCGCACATGAAAAAAGCCCCTCGCGAGGGGCTCTTGCTTGTGGGTGTCGAGTTTCAGGCCCGTTGCCGCCGCAGCACCAGCAGCACGTAGCTCAGCACCGCCAGCAGCAGGCCCCAGGCCATCGCCGGGTCGACCAGTTCGCCCAGCACGCGCTGGGTGTCGCTCAGCAGCCATTGCGGCAGTTGGGTGAGCTGCCCGTCCCAGGGAACGGACTCGAAATCGTGGCGAGCCACCGGGAAGATGGCGTCGCGGAAGCGTTCGGCCATGGTCACCAGCGTCTGCAGCAGCCAGGGCATGCCATAGACCTTGGCCAGGATCACGCTTCCCAGGCCCAGCGCACCCACCGCGGCAATGCCGCCCCAGCGCTTGAGCCACGCGGAGGCCGCCATCACGAACAACATCACCGGCGCAGCCCACAGCGCCGCAGCACCGACTGCCACCAGCACGCGCGGCACGGCGGCCACGATGACCGCGCTCAGCGTGCCCCAGGGCAGCGAGGCCACGCCGCTCAGGCCGTAGACGCGGGCCACGGTAAGCACCGCTACAACCAGGCCGCAGACGAACGCGATACCCGCGACCATCAGCTGGAACACCAGCACGTGCATCAGCGCGGTGGCGCCCACTGCCGCCCAGTCGCTCACCGGCAGCGAGCGCCAGAACTCGATGCTGCGGTCCTGCCGGTCGCGCTGGCCCAGCCCGGAGGACTGGAAGCCGGCGCCCACCCAGCCCGCCATCATCACCGCGCCGATGTAGCCACCAGCCAGCGCCACCAGCACGCTGAGCGCGCTTTCATCGGAGGACACATGCACATTGCCCACCACGATGGCGAACAGCATCATGCACAGCGGCACCGCGCTGAAGATCAGCCAGCCGCGCCGGTGCTGCATCCATTCGCGCTGCATCAGCGCCAGGAAAGTCGTTGCGTTCATCTCATTGCTCCTTGGGTCGCGTCGCGGCTCAGCGGCTGGCGCGCGGATTCAGCTCGGGGGCGCGCGTGAGCGCGACGAACAGGTCGACCAGGCTGGGCCGCACGCGCTGGCCCAGGGCCTCGACCTCGCTGGGCATGGCGCCGTCGAAGATCGCGGTGGACGCGCCGTTGGGCGAGCCGTAGCGCAGCAGCGGATGCGCCGCAGCCACGGCGTTGGCAGCCGCAGGCGCATGGCTCAGCGCCGAGTAGCGCTGGTCCAGCTGGTCCAGGCTGATGTTGAGCACCAGCTTGCCGTCGTTGAGCATCATCACGTCCGACAGCAACGCTTCCACTTCCTCGACCTGGTGGGTCGAGATCAGCACCGTGCGCTCACCATCGCACCACTCGTTGATCAGCAGCTCGTAGAAAGCCTTGCGCGACAGCACGTCCAGGCCCAGCGTCGGCTCGTCGAGGATCATGATGCGGGCGTCCACCGCGGCGATCAGCGCCAGGTGCAGCTGCACCACCATGCCACGCGAGAGCTGCTTGACCTTGTCGTTCAGGCCGACGCTGGTGCGGCGCAGCAGCTCGCGGGAGCGGTCGGCCGAGAACTTCGGATGCATGCCACTCATCAGCGTGATCAGCTCGTGCACCCTGGCCCAGCGCGGCAGGATGGCCACGTCCGGGATGTAGCACAGCGACTGCAGCAACTCGGTGCGCTGTTTGCGCGGATCCAGGCCCAGCACGTCCAGGTGCCCGGCGTGGTTGGCCAGGCCCACCATCGCCTTCATCAGCGTGGTCTTGCCCGCGCCGTTGTGGCCCAGCAGGCCGACCACGCGGCCCTTGGGGATCGTGAAGCTCAGGTTGTCCAACACGGTCTTCTTGCCGTAGCGCAGGTTCACGCCTTCGGCGCGGATCAGCGGTGCACCTGGCTCGGTGCTGCTGATGTTGATGTTGTCGCTCATGGCGTCATGCCTCCCAGTCAAGTTGTTCGGGTCCCAGGCCCAGCTGGCGCAGGCGCCGCCGCAGTTGCGGCCATTCCAGCTCCAGGAAGCGTTGCCGCTCCAGTTCCTTGAGCCGCTGCCGCGCGCCGCTGCGCACGAACATGCCCAGCCCGCGCCGGCTCTCCAGCAGCCCGTCCTCGCTCAGCGCCTGCAGCGCCCGGCCCACGGTCAGCGGAT
The DNA here is from genome assembly GCF_006519715.1 of Ideonella azotifigens. Taxonomy (GTDB): domain Bacteria; phylum Pseudomonadota; class Gammaproteobacteria; order Burkholderiales; family Burkholderiaceae_C; genus Ideonella; species Ideonella azotifigens. The sequence goes on along the minus strand of NZ_VIDT01000439.1, from coordinate 1,215 downwards.
TCAGCACGTAGTGCGAGGCCAGCGCCCGCACCGAAGGCATGGGCTCGCCCTCCGGCGGGCTGCCATCGAGCAAGCCGCCGGCCAGTCGGTCGGCCAACTGCCGGTAGATCGGTTGCCGGTTGTCCCAGGTCTGCATGGGCCGCTCCAGTGTGTTGGTGATGTAGCACACTGTAAAAAACGGGCGGCCGATTGTCTGCCGGTGTGCGACGAGTTGCGGGAATCGAGCGATGAAATGCAAAGCCGCGGCCTGGCCAGGTCACGAATGCCTCGCGGCATTGGCCTGGTGCTCGCACCCATTTCGGGGATGTGCAGCACCCGGCCCACGCGGCATCATGCGCAGCACTTTTTCCGTTCAAGCCTGAGGAGACCTTGATGATGCGCAGTTTTGCCCTGCCCGCCGCCCCTACCACCCGCCTTCAACTGGCACTGGCAACGCTCGGCCTGGCAGCCGGCCTCACCGCCTGCGGCAAGGTCCAGGAGGTGGCCACGCAGAAGGCGACCGAGAAGTTGATCGAGTCTTCGATCAACAAGGATGGCAACACCAATGCCAAGGTGGACCTGGGCAGTGGTGGGATGAAGGTCGAAGGTCAGGACGAACACGGCAAGGCCTTCAAGATGGAAATGGGCTCGGCCCAGATCAGCGAGAAGGAACTGGGGTTGCCGTTCTACCCCGGCGCCAAGCCGGCCGACAACAAGGGCACGCGCATTGTCAACGGCGACGGCATGATGATGCAGGTGGAGCTGACCAGCAGCGACGACCCGAAGAAGGTTTCGGAGTGGTACCGCGCGCAGCTCAAGTCCAGCCAGGAGAACAAGCTGGTGATGGACCAGGGCAAGGAAAAAGGCATGACGCTGAGCATCTCGGACACCAAGGCCGAGAGCAATGTGATGGTCGACGTCAGCGACGACGGCAACAACGGCAGCCACATCTCTCTGATGTACAGCGCAAAGACCAAGCCGGGCGCCTGACAAGGCCGCTTCAGGTTTCGCCGGTCTTGCGCTTGGCCCGCGGATGGGCGGCGTCATACGCCTTGGCCAGGTGCTGGAAGTCCAGCTTGGTGTAGATCTGCGTGGTGCTGATGCTGGCGTGGCCCAGCAGTTCCTGCACCGCGCGCAGGTCGCCGCTGGACTGCAGCAGGTGCGAGGCGAAGCTGTGGCGCAGCATGTGCGGGTGGACCGACGTGGGCAGGCCGGCGCTCAGCGCAAGGGCCTTGA
>NZ_VIDT01000438.1 GCF_006519715.1 Ideonella azotifigens | reverse complement strand
GCCAGGCGGCCGGCCGTGAGCTGCAGGCTGGCCATGGTGCCGGCATACAGGCCACGCAGCATGGCCAAGGCCCCATAGCTCAGGCCGAAGTCGGCCTGCCATGTGGGCAGCAGCACGTAGATCATGTCGGTGTAGCCGTCATGCAGCGCATGCGCGGCACACGAGACCCACAGCACCCGGGAACGCGAAGCGGCGCTTGGCGAGGGCTGCGCCGCGGTGGACGGTGGCATCGAGGTCGAGTCAAGCATGCGGCCACTCTAGGGCCGCGCTGGCGGCGCTTCAACGGACAATATTTCGCGGCAGCCGGGAGTTAAAGTCACGCCATGAACGGCGAGCCAAGCAGCGAGGGCAGGGACAAGCTGCCGCCCTTGAATGCGCTGCGCAACTTCGAGGCGGTTGCCCGGTGCGGCAGCTTTGCCGCTGCAGCCGCCGAGCTGCACGTGACCCACTGGGCCGTGGGCAAGCAGATCCGGTTGCTGGAAGACTGGTTCGGCGTGCCCTTGTTCGAGCGCCAGGCGCGCGGCGTTGTGCTCACTGACGCAGGCGCGGCGCTGCTCAACGACGTGACCCACGCGTTCGAGCGCCTGGCCGACGGCGCTGCCCGGCTTCGCCACGCTGACATCGTGCGCCGCGTGTCGGGCACCGTGCGAGTGAACGTGCTGGCCAGTTTTGCCCTTTGCTGGCTCCTGCCGCGCCTGGCGGACTTCCATGCGCGCTACCCCGACATCGAGGTCCGGGTGTCCACCACCTCGCGCAAGCTGCGCTATGTCGGCGATGCATTCGACATCGGCGTGCGTTCCGGCAACGAGGACGGCGCCGGCCTGGTGTCACGCCCGCTGATGGCCGACCTGCGCCTGCCGGCCTGCAGCCCGGCGCTGCTGCGCCAGCGCCCCATCCAGGGCGTGGCGGACCTGCGGCAGCACACGCTGCTGCATTCCGCCAGCACACGCACGTCCTGGTCACATTGGCTGAAAGCGGCGGGCATGCCCGAGCTCCGGGTGGTTCGCCATGTCGAATACGACCATGTGTTTCTCCAGCTGGCCGCCGCTGTCGAAGGCCTGGGGGTCACGCTGGCATCGCTGCCGCTGATCGAGAGAGACATCGCGGCGGGCCGCCTGGTGTGCCCGATCGCAGCGCCCACTTGGCGCGCGCCGGACTACACCTTGGTGCTCAACCGCGACCGCGCCGGCGACGATGCCGTTGCCGCCTTCGAGCGATGGATCACGACGGTGGCCGAACAGGGTCCGGTGAACTTGCAACTGCCAGGCTGAGGCATGCCGGATCGGCATAGCAGCTATCGGGACATTGCGCTTGCTCGGGCCGAAACGGGCCACAGAATCGCCGCAGCCACCGGGCTGGCCTTGCGGCGAGCGCGGGACACAAACCCTGGAGACCTCATGACGAAGTTCAACCGCCGGCGGGCCGTGCTGGCCACCTTGGCGCTGGCCGCTGGCACCGCGGTCCGCGCCGCGGAAGCCTGGCCGAGCAAGCCCATCCATTTGATCGTCGGCTACAGCGCCGGAGGTGCGGTGGACACGATTGCCCGCGCGCTGGCGGCGCAGTTGCAGCGTGAGCTGGGCCAGCCGGTGATCGTCGAGAACAAGCCGGGGGCCGGCACCAACCTGGCGATCAAGTCGCTGATCGACAGCCCGCCTGACGGCCATGGGCTGATGCTGGCCGCCAACGCGCTGGCCGCCAACGTGACCCTGTTCCAACCTGCGCCGTATGCGCTGGACAAGGTGCAGGCGGTGTCGCTGGTCGGCCGTGTGCCGGTGGTGATCGCGGCCAATGCGCAAGGCGGTGTGGACTCGATCAAGACGCTGATCAGCCAGTCCAAGGCCAAGCCCGATTCGATCGACTACGGCTCGCCCGGCAATGGCTCGACGCCGCACCTGGCGATGGAACTCTTCGAGCGCGCTGCCGGCATCCGCCTCAGCCATGTGCCGTACAAGGGCGGGGCGCAGGCGGTGACCGACGTCATTGGCGGCCACATCCAGACCGTGGCACTGAATGCGCTGGAAGTGCTGCCACATGCCAAGGCCGGCAAGCTGAAGGTGCTGGCGGTGCTGAGCACGCAGCGCTCGGCCATCTTCCCGGAAGCGCCGACGATTGCCGAGTCCGGCTTCCCGGGTTTCGAGGCCTCGGTCTGGTACGGCCTGGTCGCACCCGTCGGCTTGCCGCCGGCGGCGGCCACGCGCCTGCATCAGGCGGTGCAACACGCATTGGCGCAGGCCGAAGTGCGGGACCGGCTGACCTCGGCCGGCGGCGACGTGGCGCCGGGCAGCACCGCGATGTTCGCCGAGCTGCTCGGCAGCGAGCAGCAGCGCTACGGCAAGCTGATCCGCGAGGCCCACATCCAGCCGGAATGAGCAGCTGAAATGAGCGACTGAAGACAGGCTCAGGGCTGCAGGCTGGTCAGGTGGTGGGCTGCGCGGTGCAGGTGCGCGAGGAAGTGGCGCACGCTGGGCTTGAGCGCAGCGTCCGAGCGGGCCAGCGCCACCAGCTTGGCTTCCAGCGGGCCTTCGGCCACCGGCACGATGTCCAGGAAATCTGCGGCGAACGGATGCGTGGCGATCTGGTGGGGCAGCAGGCCCACGCAGTTGCCGCTGGCGATGATGGACAGCAGGCCCAGCGTGGAGTTGACCACTGCGCCAGCGGGCGGCGGCTTCAGGCCGTGCATCTCGAACAGGATCTTCGCGTAGCCGGTCTCGACGTTGGCACCGGTGTAGACCCAGGGTGCATTCGCCAGGTCTGCCAGCCGGCGCGCACGCGCCAGTGGATTGCCCTTGCGCACCACCACCACCATCGAGATGGGGATCAGCGGCTCGACCGTGAACTCGCCGGGCGGCAGGTGCTCGGGCAGCGGGCCGAGCGCAATGTCCACCTCGCCCTTGCGCAGCCTCGTGAGCTGCGCGATGTAGAGCTCCTCGATGATGCGCAGCTGCACCTGCGGGAACTCCTGGCCGAAAGTGCGCAGCGTCTCGGGGACCAGCACCATCACGGCCAGCGGCACCGCGCCGATGGTCAGCTCGCCGGTCATGCGGCCATCGAGCTGCTGGATCTGGTCCACCGCCTGCGAGAGCTCGCGGTCGGCCGCCACGGCGCGCTCGTAGAGCACCATGCCTTGCGCGGTGGCAAACACACCGGTGGTGGAGCGCTGCAGCAGCGTGGTGGCCAGCTCACGTTCGAGCTCGCGGATCATCTTCGTCAGGGCCGGCTGGGACAGGTGCAGGCGGCGTGCGGCGGCGCGCAGGCTGCCTTCTTCGACGGCGGCCACCAGGGCGCGCAGGCTGGTGAGCTTCATCGGAAAATGATAACCACGCGTTATTGCGCTGTGTGTTGCGACATCTTCTGAATCGCGGGGGCGATTTGTAAAGTCCGCCGACAGTCAACACAGTGGCCGCAGTGCGCGGCAGCAGCCCTCATGGCGACCATCATCGGCGGCATTGCCGCGTCCCACACGCCGACGATCGGCTTTGCCTACGACCGCGACAAGCGCGACGACCCGGTCTGGGCGCCGATCTTCGCGGCCTTCGATCCGGTGCGGGCCTGGCTGGCCCAGCAGAAGCCCGACGTGCTGCTGTTCATCCACAACGACCACGTCACCTCGTTTTTCTTCGACCACTACTCGGCGTTTTCGCTGGGCGTGGGCGGGCAGTGGGAGGTGGCAGACGAAGGTGCCGGCGCACGCGACCTGCCAGCCATTGGCGGCGACCCGGCATTCGCGGCCCACCTCGGCCGCTCGCTGATGGCCGACGAGTTCGACATGTCCTTCTTCCAGCGCCGGCCACTGGACCACGGCTGCTTCTCGCCGCTGTCCATGTTGTGTCCTCACGAGCAGGCCGGCGGCTGGCCGGTGAAACTGGTGCCGCTACAGGTCGGCGTGCTGCAGTTCCCCATTCCCACCGCGCGCCGTTGCTTCCGCCTGGGCCAGGCGCTGCGCCGCGCCGTCGAGAGCTACCCCGAGCCGCTGCGCGTGGCCATCGTCGCCACCGGCGGCCTGTCGCACCAGGTGCATGGCGAGCGCGCCGGCTTCAACAACACCGAGTGGGACCAGCGCTTCCTCGACCTGTTCGAGCGGGACCCGGAACGCCTGGCCCAGATGACCCACGCCGAATACGCCGAGCTCGGCGGCGTCGAAGGCGCGGAAGTCATCATGTGGCTGGTGATGCGCGGTGCATTGTCCTCACAGGTGCGCTGCTTGCACCGCAGCTACTACCTGCCGTCGATGACCGGCATTGCCTCTGCCGTCTACCAGAACCTGGCGCAGCCGGCCACCGCGGCCGAGCAGCAGCGCCAGGCGGCGCACGTGAATGCGCAGCTGGCCGGCGTCGAGAAGCTGCAGGGCAGCTACCCGTTCACGCTGGAGCGCAGCGTCGGTGCCTACCGCATCAACCAATTCCTGCACGCGCTGATCGAGCCGGTGCACCGCGCCGCCTTCCTGGCCGACGAGGAGGCCGAGTTCGCGCGCGCGGGCCTGTCCGACACCGAGCGCGAGCTGCTGCGACGGCGAGACTGGCGTGGCCTGATGCACCACGGTGCGATCTTCTTCGTGCTGGAGAAACTGGGCGCGGTGATCGGCGTGTCCAACCTGCACATCTACGCCGCAATGCGCGGCCAGTCGCTGGAGGAGTTCCAGCGCACGCGCAACGCGCCGGGTGCGCTGTATTCGGTGGCCGGCAAGGAAGCCACCGGCCTGAGCTGGGCGAGCAGTCCTACCGCGTAGGGCCGCGTCGCTCAGCTCGGCGGCCGTGCCGGGCCTTCAGCGCACG
>NZ_VIDT01000437.1 GCF_006519715.1 Ideonella azotifigens | reverse complement strand
CCGGCGGCGGCCAGCTGCAACAGCATGGCCGGCGAATTCGCCAGCGTGCGACGCGTCGGCAGCCCGGTCCAGACCTCCAGCCCGCCATTCTGATCACGCCAGCTCAGCGACCAAGGCGGCGGCTCGCCGGCGCGCGCGCCCAGCACCAGCGCATGCAGCGCACAGCGCTCGCCCACCAGCTCGGAAGGATGCGTCAGCTGCGCATGCGCCTCGGCCCAGGCTGGCGAGGCGTACAGCGCGCCGTGGAAGGTCACCAGCCGGCGTGCGCCCATGTGGGCGTCATCCGACAGCTCGCCCATGCGCACCGCCAGGTCCACGTTCTCCGCCATCAGGTCGACCTTGCGCGGCGACAGGTCCAGCTCCAGCGTGACTTTGGGGTGGCGCAGCGCGAAATCGGCGATGGCGTTGCCCAGCACCAGCATCGCCACGTCCCCCGGCAGCGAAACCCGCAGCACGCCGCTGGGCTCGGCCTGGCGGTGCTGGGCCAGCGCCAACGTGCTGTCGACCTCGGCCACGACCTGGCGCGCGTGCTCCAGCACCGCGGCGCCGAACTCGGTCACCGTCAGCCGCCGCGTGGTGCGCAGCATCAGCCGCTCGCCCAGCAGGCTTTCCAGCGCCGACAGCCGGCGCGAGACGGTGGACTTCGGCAGGTTCAGCCGATCGGCCGCCTTGCTGAAGCTGCCGGCGTCCGCCACGTGGGCAAACAAGGCCAGGTCACTCGGGTCCACGGTGGGGGTGCTCATCGCAAAAGCTCCAGAAAGCATGGTCTGCCAGGACTTGATTGTTCCACCAACAGAACAAAGAAAGCCAGTAACCCGGCTTTATCGCCAAAGCGCCAATCAATACAGTTCATCCCATCGACTCTCTCCTGCCCTGCCACCCCACTCACCGGAGCCTCACCATGAACATCCTGCAAATCAACTCCAGCGCCCGTGCCTTCGAAAACGGCGCCGGCTCGCATTCCACCCGCCTGGCCAACGAACTGAGCGCCAGCCTGCTGGCCCAGTCGCCCGAGGCCAAGCTGAGCGTGCGCGACCTGGCCCGCGAACCGCACCCGGTGCTGGACGAAAGCGCGCTGGGCGCGCTGTTCACGCCAGCCGAGGCCCGCAACGAAGCGCAGAACGCCCGCGTGGCGCTGGACGACGCGCTGATCGCGCAGCTGCAAGCCGCCGACGTGGTGGTGCTGGGCGTGCCCATGTACAACTTCGGCATCAGCAGCCAGCTGAAGAACTGGATCGACGCGGTGGCCCGCGCCAAGGTCACCTTCGAATACACCGCCAACGGCCCGCGCGGCCTGCTGACCGGCAAGACCGTCTATGCCGTGCTGACCCGTGGCGGCATCTACCGCGACCAGCCGCATGACAGCCAGGTCCCGTACCTGCGCGCCGTGCTGGGCTTCCTGGGCATGACCGACGTGCGTTTTGTCTACGCCGAAGGCCTGGCCATGGGCCCGGACGCCGAAGCCGCCGCGCTGGCCAACGCCCGCGCCGAGATCGCCGCTCACGTCGACCAGGACAAGACCGTCACGGCCTGATCGGCCACCGCAGGTCCCACATCACTTTCAAGGAGCTTTCCATGAACACCCCCGTCCTCTCCCCTGCCACCGCCCCGGCTGGCGCTGCGCTGAAGCTGCCGCGCCGCGTCGAACGGCTGGTGGCCGGCCAGGCCACCAGCGATGGCGCTGGCGTCAAGCTGACGCGGGTGCTGACGCAGGACCTGCAGTACCGGCTGGACCCGTTCCTGATGCTGGACGCCTTCGGCTCGGACAGCGCCGACGACTACATCGCCGGTTTTCCGGACCACCCGCACCGCGGCTTCGAAACCGTCACCTACATGATTGCCGGCCGCATGCGCCACCGCGACTCGGCCGGCCACGAAGGCCTGCTGCAGAACGGCGGCGTGCAGTGGATGACCGCCGGCCGCGGCCTGGTGCACAGCGAGCTGCCGGAGCAGGAGTCCGGCCGCATGGAAGGCTTCCAGCTGTGGCTCAACCTGCCCGCCAAGGACAAGATGGTACCGGCCTGGTACCGCGACATCCCGAGCAGCGAGATCCCGGAGTTCAAGTCCGAAGGCGTGACGGTGCGCGTGATCGCCGGCGAAGCGGCCGGCGTGAAGGGTGCCATCCAGCGCCAGCACACCGAGCCGCTGTACCTGGACATCCACCTCGCCCCGGGCGCCAGCTTCGCGCAGGCCCTGCCGCCGGAATTTCACGCCTTCAGCTATGTGTACCGCGGCGAAGCGCAGATCGGCGACAAGCCGGTGCCGGTGCAGCGCATGGCCATCCTGGCGCAAGAGACGGGCAGCGATGGCGTGGTCATTCGCAACGATGGCGACGCAGAACTGCGCCTGCTGCTGATCGCCGGCCGCCCACTGCGCGAGCCCATCGCCCAGTACGGCCCGTTCGTGATGAACACGAATGAGCAGGTCTTCCAGGCGGTGGAAGACTTCCGGGCGGGGCGCCTGGGCTGAAGCGGCTGCTCGTCAGAAGGCAAAAGGCCACCCGAGGGTGGCCCTTTTATTGGCAGATCGAACCGGGCCCCCTGGGCCCGGTGGCGATCAACGTTCCTGCAGGAACAGGCCTTGAGGCGTGCCGTCGATCTTGTCCAGGATGAACATCGTGTAGACCGACTTGGCCGTCAGCGACAGCGCGTCACTGCCCGACTTCTCATAGACGGTCGAGCCATCCGAGTTGGACGAGACGACCACGTCAGCGGCGGTGCTGGATGTGCGACTCACGTACGACGAACCGGTGCCATACGTCAGGTTGCTGACCACCGGCGACAGGGTGACCGTCAGGTTCAGGCTGCCAGCAGCCAGCGTGTTCGACACGTGCACCATGCGGATCTTGTACTTCGTCGTCGTGGTCGGCAGGCGGTTGTCGTCAGCCAGCGCCGTCACCGTGGCGGCGGCCGCACTGGCACCAGTCACCAGCAGCGTGGTGTCGGAGCCCGCACCCACCGTCAGCGTCAGTGGCGACAGCGTGGTGCTGCCTGCCGAAGCGTTGACCGTGACGCTGCCGGCATCGACCAGCACATACGGGTTCTGGATGCCAGGCGAAGGCAGTCCTGCAACCAGCGTGGTGTCACCCACGCCGGCTGTCACCTTGGCGCCGCCGGCCACTGCTGCCACCACGCGCATGCGCGCCTTGGTCGTGAACTGCTGGGTCACGTCGCCGCCTTGTTGCAGCGTCATGCCATTTACCAGCAGGCCGCCGCTGGTGGGCGTCAGGATCAGCGTCATCACACCTTTGCTGGGCAGCACGACATTCGAGACATCCAGGCGCACGTCGTCGGTGTCACCGGATGCCGTCACGCGCAGGCGGTAGGTGCCGGAGGTGACGGTGCTGAACGCGGAACGGGTGCCTCCGTCCACGCCAGCCCGCACAGCGGTGGCCGAAGCCAGTTCGTCATCCTCAGCCGTCAGGTAGACGTCCAGGGTGCCCGCGTCGGTCGACGTGTTCAGCACGCTGTACTTGGTCTTGCCGCTGTCGGCCTCGTCTTCGTCTTCGGTGATGGCCGCCGACTTCAACGCACCGTCCCAGCCGTAGGCCACGATGGAGTACTTGTCTGAACCCGAGAAAGTGCGGGTCTGGGTCAACAGTTCGGTGGCCGAGCCGGAGACGGTCAGGGCCGTCGTGACATCGCCGCTGTCCACATCATGGAAACTGCTGGCGGTGCCGAAGCCCACGCCAGACACCTTCAACGAGTCCTCGACATACAGGTCCAGCGAGCTGTAGCCCGGGCTGGCATTGATCAGGCGTGCGGAGGTACTGCCGCCGCTGTCGCTGCTTCCGCAAGCGGTCAGCAGGCTCAACGGCAGCACGGCCAGCAGGCCAAGCAGGGTTCTCTTCTTCATGCGAACGGTCCAGTCTCTTGCAGACAAAAATTGGGGGACGTGAAAGGAATTGTGAAGCGGGCTTCGTTGCTGGCCTGTTGCCAGGCACCGAACACTTTCGTCCAACACCTGCGTCAGGCCACGGCAGCAAGCCGCCGCAACCCCCAGCCTGGCCACCGCGCGGTTGGCCTGCACCCAAGGCACATCACCCCCACGCCGCGGCCCGGCACACGAGCCCAGGACGCGGATCATAGTCGCAAGTTCGACGCTTGCCCGGCGGCAGCCCTGCACCGCGCTGGGATGCACGACAGGCTGGCAGCCCGCCAAGGCTGCAATCGCCTTGCATTTCTGGCTATGCTGCGCCTTTCGTCTCACGTCTCACGCCTGGCTGTTGGCCAGGCTGCCTGCCCGCCCCCAGCGACCGATGTTCCCACCCGCTGCTCCGCCGCCGCCCGAAACCCCCAGCGCCGACTGCTCGACGCTGTACTGGGACGACTTCCACCCCGGTGACCGCCACGCCTACGGCCCGATGACGGTCACCCGCGAGGCCATCATCGATTTCGCCAGCCAGTGGGACCCACAGCCCTTCCACCTGGACGACGCCGCCGCCGAAGCCTCGCTGTTCGGCCGTCTGGCCGCCAGCGGCTGGCACACCGCGGCAATGTCGATGCGCATGGTGTGCGACACGCTGCTGCTGCGCGCCGCCAGCCTGGGCAGCCCCGGCGTGGAACAGCTGCGCTGGCACCAGCCGGTCTACGTGGGCGATGTGTTGCGCGGCCACTTCGTGGTGCTGGACCGCCGGCGCAGCGCCAGCCGGCCCGGTGTGGGTTTGATCAAGTCGCGCTGGGAAACCGTGCAGCAGGACGGGGCGCTGGTGCTCACGCTGGAAAGCTGGGCCATGTTCCGCTGCCGGCCCGCCGCATGACGCGCCGCCCCCG
>NZ_VIDT01000436.1 GCF_006519715.1 Ideonella azotifigens | reverse complement strand
TGCGACCAGTTTGCGGGCGCCCGGGGCGCAACACGACGCGCTGGTCATCGGCCGCCTGGACCGTGACGAGCCGCTGCAGGTGCTGCCGCAAACCGGTGGCTACAACAGCGTCAGCTGGTCACTGGATGGGCGCAGCCTGCTGGTGGCCAGCGGCCGCGGCGGCGGCTGGGACCTGTGGCGCTTCGACCTGCAGCGCCACGATTTCCAGCGCCTGACCGATGACCAGGGCCACTTCGGCCGCGAGGTGCGCACACGCAGCGGTCTCTGGTTGTATTACGCGCGGCTGGGCAAGCCGGGGCTGTGGCGGCGGCCGCTGGACCAGGTCGGCCGCACTGGTGCGCCAACTCTGGTCACCGACGCCCTGGGCTCGGAAGACTGGGCCAACTGGCAGTGGCATGACGGTGCGCTGTGGCTGGTCGAGCGTGGGCCCGAGCAGGACCAGGTGGTGCGGCGGGACGAGCTGGGCGCCGCGCCGCGGATCGCTTTCACGTTGCCACCGGGCCAGCTTCGGTTGTATCGCTCGTTTGCCATCACGCCGCAGGGCGAGGTGGTGGCCAGCATGTCCGGCCCTCGCCAGGCCGACATCGTTCGGCTTGAAGGGCCTGCGCTGCCGGCCGTCTCCGGTCAAGCCACATCTGTGGGACGTTGACCCATGTGCCGTTGCAGTTCTCTTTCAGATCGGCTGACCCCCTGCATTCGTGGGGTTCATGCATATCTTTCGCATGAGCAGGCGTACAAATTGCATAAGCCAACCCAGGTGAAAACCCGGTCTGAACGCCACCGGACTCGTAGCACCCTAGCGCTGCTGACGGAGGATGGCGACGTGAGACCGATGTTGGTTGCAGATGGCTTTGCTTCTAGGGGTTGCGTTGCTGGGGTGCCAAGAAGGCCCTCGGGGCAGGCACCAAGAGCGGGCATACTGCAAAAGGTCAACCCAGCATCATGAGGCATTCCGGCCGGCCTTGCATGGCGGCTCCGGGTATGTCCCATGAGCAAGCGCTGAGCTTGGGCTGGCGGGCGTGGCGAAAGCGGCGCTGGCGGGTGTGCTGGCAGCGAAGAATTGGGGCTGGAGGGGCGTTTCCTGACCTCCAGCGTGTCGTGTCGTCCCCTCGGGCGGCCGGTGCAGGCAAGGAACGGCTGAATACAGCGGGAGTTGGGGTCATGGTTTTGGACAAGGTGTACTTCCAGGTGGGCAGCGCTGGTGATGGCATGTGCGCCGCCGGCCGGGCCATCGCCGAAGCGCACGCGCTGTTCGCCTGAGCGGGACGCACCATGGCCGCCCCGCTGTTCCTGCTCGCCCCGCCGAGGTCGTACACGTCGCTGATGAACGCGATGATCGGCCAGCATCCCCAAACCTTCGGTCTGCCGGAGCTGTGCCTGTTCAACGTCGAGACGCTGATCCAGCTCTGGACGCGGACCAGCGACGAGATCGAGAACTTCTCCAAGACCCGCCAGGGCCTGCTGCGTGCGGTCGCCGAGATCTATGGCGGCGAGCAGACCACGGCCACCATCAAGATGGCCAACCACTGGTGCTTCGCGCGCCAGCACCGCAGCACGGCCGAGGTCTACCAGGAACTGGTGCGCGACATCGATCCGCTGATCGCGGTGGAAAAGAGTCCGTCGTACACGATTTCGCTCAAGCGCATGCAGGCGATCTACCGGGCCTTCCCGGACGCCCGCTTCCTGCACCTGGTGCGGCACCCGGTGGCGACCTGCAAGTCCATCATGGCGCTGAACGACGGCGCGTTCGCGATGTATGTGAACTCGATCGACTTCCTGGAAGACCGCGCCATCGTCGACCCGCAGTTCGCCTGGCACGACCTGAACACCAACATCTTCAACTTCCTGCAGATGGTGCCGCCCGAGCAGCAGATCCGGGTGCGCGGCGAGGACATCATGCATGACCCGACCCACTTCCTGGGCGAGGTCTGCCGCTGGCTGGGCATTCGTGACGATGCCGAGGCGATCGACGCGATGATGCATCCCGAGCGTTCGCCTTTTGCCTGTTTCGGCCCCATCACCGCGCTGTTCGGCAACGACCCCAACTTCCTCCGCGGCCCGGCCTTCCGTGCCCACAAGGTCAAGGTGCCGCCGCTGGACAAGCCGCTGGCCTGGCGACCCGACGGCAAGGGCCTGGACCCGCGCGTGATCGAGCTGGCGCATGAATTCGGCTACCGCTGACCGGCGGCGCCAGAGATTGAGAAACGACTCAGTATGAGACACCCCGTGTCAACTTATTCCGTGCGGGCCGAGCGCCGGGCCGCTCCCAAGCCGGCCGCTCGCTGGCGAGAGTCGTCCACTGGACGACTCTCGTCCGCGCTCGCCCCCTCGGGGGATCGGCCGGCGTACTCGTCGGCCGAGGGGCTGGCATGAGCGATCCAAACGAGCGTCCGCCGGGCAACCGGCCCAAGATCGGCCACATCGATGGCGATCCGGTGACCAGCCATCCGAAACTCGACACCTTGTCCGAGAACCAGCGCGCACTGCGGCTGGCGGTCATCAAGGAATTCAAGGCCAAGAAGGTCAAGAAGTTCGTCGAGAAGCAGGTTCAGCACATCAACACGAACCAGCGCATCGCCGAAGGCATCAAGTTCCTCTTCGACGAGGAAGGGCGGCCACCGCCCAACATGCCGATGGAGGACATCATCGCCGAGCGGCGCCACATCGAGTATGAGATCCGCTGGTTCGAGGCGATTCTTGAAGAGCTGCACAACCGCCTGGTGCGCGTCAAGGAAATCGAGGACCACGCGCTCGACATGCTGGCCGACCGGTTCACCGAGGAATGAGCATGCGCCGCATCCATCCTCCTCAACCGCATCTTGTGCAGAGCGCCCCGCTGGCAGACATGCCGCGCCGTGGCGAGGGAACGACCATGCGCCTACTTCCTGTCGCCGCCGCCGTGCTGGCGGCTGCCTTGTCCGGCTGCGCCGCTGTCGGCCCGGATTTCGAGCGCCCCAAGGTGACCGAGCCTGCTGCTTGGCGCACCACGCTGCCCGTGCCAGCCCAGGCCACCGCGGAGCCCGCTGCTGCTGCCCCTGTCGCTTCGGCAGACATGGCCAACCTGGCCTGGTGGAAAGCCTTTGGCGACCCCAAGCTGGAAGCGCTGGTGCAGCTGGCACTGGACAACAACAAGGACCTGAAGATTGCCGCTGGCCGGGTGCGTGAATACGCCGCCCGCCTCGACATCGCCAAGGCCCAGGAACTGCCCAGCGTCAGCGCCCGCGGCAGCTCCAACCGCGAGAAGATGAGCGAGGAGCGGCAGGTGCCGCTGTCCAACCGCACGCCGGTCAACAGCGCGGCCTACGAGCTGCAGGCCCAGGTGAGCTGGGAGCTGGACATCTGGGGCCGGGTGCGCCGCACCAACGAGGCCTACCTGGCCGACCTGACCGCGATTGACGAAAACCGCCGCGCGCTGACGCTGACCGTGGTGGCCAACGTGGTCGCCAGCTATGTGCAGTTGCTGGCGCTGGACCAGGATCTGGTGCTGTTGAAGAAGGAACTGGCCAGCCGCCAGGAAACCGCGCGCCTAACCGAGTCGCGCCAGGCCAAGGGCGGCTTCTCGATGCTGCCGGTGTTCCAGTCGCGCATGGTGATGGAAGAGGCCGCAGCAGCGATCCCGCCGAAAGAGCGCGAGATTGCCGCAACCGAAAACGCGCTGTCCATCCTGTTGGGCGTGGAGCCTTCGGCGGTGGCGCGGGCGAGGGCGCTGAACGACCTGAAGGCGCCGCCGGTGCCGCAAGGCATTCCGTCGCAGGTGCTGGCGCAGCGGCCTGACGTGCGCATGGCCGAGCAGAACCTGATCGCTGCCAATGCCCGCATCGGCGTGGCCAAGGCCGAATACTTTCCGGTGATTTCGCTGACCGGCCTGTTCGGCTACGCCAGCACCGACCTTTCCAAGCTGCTGACCGCACCGGCCAGCTTCGGCAGCGCCGGCACGCAAGTGCTGGCCAAGCTGTTCGATGGCGGTGCGCTGGATGCCAACGTGCGCCAGGCCGAAGCGGTGCAGGCCTTGCACGTCGATGCCTACCGCAAGGCGGTTCAGAACGCCTTCTTCGAGGTCGAGGACGCATTGTTGTTCTACCAGAAGACCCGCGAGCGGGCCGACGTGCTGACCCGCCAGCTGAAGGCTGCGCAGGAAGGCGCGCGCTACGCCCGCAAGCGCTACGAAGGTGGCATGGGCACGGTCTTCGAGGCCCTGGAAGCCGAGCGCCAACTGACCTCGGCCGAGCGGCTGCAGGTCGATGTGCAACGCGACACGCAGCTCTCGCTGATCCAGGTCTACAAGGCCATGGGCGGTGGCTGGAAGGTGGCCGCACCGGACATCCTCGACAGCAATGCTGCAGTTGTCAGCAGCAGCACGAATTAACAGCAGAAAGATTCGGTCATGAGTGAGCAAACCAAGAAGGTGGCCCTGCCTGCCTACCTGCCGAAGCGGCTGGAGGCGTTCAAGATCTCCAAGGACGATCAGCCGAGCTACCTGCTGCGGGACAAGCTGCTGAACAAGGTGCACGACCTGGAGCCCTGGCAGTTCTTCCTGCTGGAAGTGCTGCCTGGCTGCGAGACCTATCCCAAGCTGCAATCGGTCTTCGAGGACCGTTTCGGCCGGCCGATCACGCAAAAGCAGATCGAGGAATTCTTCGCCAGCCTGGCCGACCGCCAGTTGCTGGACATGGAGAACCCGACGCATGAGCTGCTGCAGCGCTTTCGCACCAAGGGCTACGACATCAAGGACGGCACGGCGACGGTGAAGTCGCATGTGGCGAATGTGGCGG
>NZ_VIDT01000435.1 GCF_006519715.1 Ideonella azotifigens | reverse complement strand
CGCCGGCAACCCACTGGGCAGCGACCTGGGCTACATCGAAGCCGCCGGATGGACGGCAGAGCCCGAGCCCAAGTTGCTGGTCGCCCGCGAGACCCGTACCGACAACAGCGCCGCCAACACTAGCACGCTCGGCCCACGCAACATCCGCCGCTTCGAAGTTACGCGCCTAAGCAACCTGGAAGTCGACAAGAGCGCCAGCAGCCCGCAGATCCTCGCTGCATTCCAGCGTTGGCAGGACCCGCAGTGGAAGCGCCAGAGTGTGAGCTTGCGCTAAGGCAACATCAGTGCAACCCCATCGGCAGTTCCGGCGAACGCTCCCCAGCCAACTCCTGCATGCGGAAGAAAGCGTAATCCGCCAGCATCTCATGGCCACCCTGAAAAATCGTCAGCGAAACTGGGCCGGTCTCTCGTCGATAGAAGACCTGCCGTCCACCGATGCTGGGCGCTGCCATGTTCCACACACCTGACCTACTCACGCTACGCGACAGCAGTCGGATCGTGTCGGCTTGGCTCACTTGGCTGTCAGTCGATCCGAGCGCATTCGCCATTCGGTTGAAGAACTGGATCGAATGGGTGATCGGCACGCTGCCGCTGTAACCATCCTCAATGCCGGCATAGATCTCCAAAAGCGTTGCTGGATTGGGTTTCACATCCCAGTACATTGGTGAGCGTTGTTGCGCCAATGCCTTGTCAAAAGACCTACCATCCGACGTGCAATTGAGAATGTCCGCCGCGTAGCGGGACTTCTGGCCGCTGGACTCGCGGTACCAGGCAGATAGATCGCTGATCGGTGCCCAAGCCAGAAAAGCTTTGACCGTGGCTCGCGTCTTCAAATAAGAACCAAGTGCTATGTAGCCGCCACCCGAAACACCGATGACGAAGACATTGTGTTCATCAACGGAACCTTGCTGCATCGCGTAGCCGATCGCGTCATCAACATCAGCTATGACCTTGTCGCTTAGGCAGGCATCCTTGTTCATGTTCGGTCCTCGCAGATGCGGGTGTACATAATTCCACCCCGCTTTGTACGCAAGCGTAGCCAGCGGATCTCGCTGATCGTAGCTGCCACTCCAAGTATGAAGGCTGACAAGCAATGGTTTCGGCCCACCCGCGGCGGCTAAGAAATAGGCTGGTTGCGAATTTCCGTCGAAACTGCTGTCTATACCGACCTTCACAAACTCGACGCCCCACTTGACTGCAGAATGGTCGTCCCATAAAGTTTGCTGGCTCGTCTTCAGACGATGTGTGTAGACTTTCCAACCGCCCATTACTACCGCCGCTACGCAGGTCAGGGTCAAAAAACCAATGAACTTGACACGACCTTTGATGAATATCATACAAACCACCTCTCCCGCCAAAGGACGATTACGCCGGATATCAGCAATGACGTTGATCGAGCAGGTCGAATGTTCACTTTTCCGTCAGTCCCTCCCAATTCGCATCGCGCGCATGATGAAGGTACCAAAATACGCGCAGCCGAATGTGATCGCTATAATGATACCTGATTAGTCATGCCCCTCATCCTGGCGCATCCTGTGAGCCCGTGGCTGCGTAGCCTGAACAGATTCGCAGCCCAGGAGATCGTGATGGCGATGAACCGAGTTCAGTTCCAGCAAGGCATGTCGCTGCACGAGTTCATGCAGGACTTTGGCACCGAGGTGCAATGCGCGTTGGCGCTGGAGAAGGCGCGCTGGCCCACCGGCTTTCATTGCCCAGCCTGTGACTGGACGGGGCACTACCGCGTTCGCCATGGCAGCCGCACTGTTGCTGCAGTGCGGCGCCTGCCGGCACCAGACTTCGCCGACCGCTGGCACGGTGCTGGAAGGCACCAAACTGCCACTGAGGACCTGGTTTCTGGCGATGCTGATCAGCCAGGCCAAGACAGGCTTGTCGGCCCTGGCCTTGAAGCGCTACCTGGGGGTGAGTTGCCGCACCGCCTGGTTGGTGCAGCACAAGTTGACGGACACGATTTCCCGGGCGGACGCCCAGGTGCCGCCGCAAGGCCAGGTGCTGCTTGATGATGCCTATCTTGGTGGAGAACATCCTGACCCTGGCGGGCGGAGCTCGCCCACCAGGGTGCCTATCCTGGCGGCGGTCTCGCTCAATGACCAGGGCAACCCGGTGCGAGCTAGGATCTCGGCCTTGGGCGGCTTCACCCGGTAGGCCGTCGCGCAGTGGGCGGGCTGGAACCTTAGGCCCGGCGCATGCTCAGCGACGGGCTCAGCTGCTTTGCCGGGGTGATCGATGCGGGCTGCGCGCACTCGTTCATCGTGGTGGGCCAGCGCAAGCCGCGGGAGATGGAAATTCTCAAGTGGGTCAACACGATGCTGTGCAACCTCAAGACAGCCATCAACGGCGCCCCACAAGGCCATTCGGTTCGCCAAGCACGCATCTCACTATCTGGGCGCCTTCAACTACCGTTTCAAACGTCGGTTTGACCTGCATGGGTTGCTTAGTGACGTGCTCAGACATGTGGCCCGCGGGCGTCGACTGAGTGAGCGGGATATCCGCCAACAAGCTGAGACTCGTGACTAATCAGGAGACAGAATGAAGCAGAAATGCCGGTGCAATGCTTGCACTAAATATATGGAAAGAAATGAAAATCGTCGAGATGAATGACGACTCATAGACCAACCCACACACCCAACACTCGATTAAACAATATGACAATCAATTATCACTTGGTTCATGCAAGAAATGCCACCGCGAGCGCCTTACCAATTTTTATCTCCTTTTTTTGCATCCCAATTACCATTTTCTCATCGAATGCGTATGAGTTCGAATGGGATACCTTTATCCTGCTACCTTTCATGGCAATTGCAATCATAGGCTGGATCATCCTGTTTATCACAAGCATCTGTGGCCAACTCAGCAACAGATACATTAAATTCATGCTTACCATCGGCGTATTCATACTCCTCTCTGACGCACTATTTACAACCCAATGGGGCCCCATTGATGGAAATAGCCAAATTAAAATATCAAAAACTGAGACCATAGGGCAAGCCTGCCTCGCAACCGCAATTGTCCTAATCTCATACTTCACCCCCATATTGAGCAGTAAAAATTATGGTTTTTTATTAACCTGCGCCATAACCGCAACATCATGCATTCAGTTAGCTTCAATCCATGCCCCTCACGCAGAATCAATCATCAACAGTGATAAATCAATCCATCAAGTCAAGTTTAAAGGAAATATATATGAAATAGTATTTGATGGATTCTCCGGTCTTGAATTTTCTAAAACGATCAGAAATCTTAACATTAAAAACGAATTTTCAGGGTTTACATTTTTCGAAAATAGCTATGCTAACGAAACAGGCACAGACGCCTCTTTACCCAGTTTCTTTCAAGGGGTCGGATTTCGAGGTGGTAATTATTATGAATATCAGGAAAAAGCAAGGTACGGGGGATTCAGAAGTCGCCTGAGAGAAAACGGGTTCAACATCTCCTTGTACATCCCAGATAAAGCTCGCTATTGGTCATTTCCCAGTGCACAGCATGTTGTCACCAGTATGGAGCTTGCGGGGATTAACCCTCGCATCCAGCACTTGCAAACATTGCTACTGGTTTCTGCCGTCCGGCTGACCCCGATACCCATAAAAAGATGGACGCGACGAAAGCTAGAGGCTATTTTCGTCAACTCGTCGTATCACAAGTATAAATCCGCGTCCATTCCCTTAATCGATCAGTTTATTAAGGACGAGAAAAATAGAAACCGGGCCGGCAATTATATTTATATGCATTTGATTCTTCCCCACCCTCCATTTCTCCTAAATTCCCAATGCGCCGTTACACAGGAGGTGGCGACGAGTTATGACGATCAAACAAAATGCGCAACCCTACAGATGGTCAGAATATTACAAGCAATTGCGGAAGCAAAGAATTTCGATAACTCCCTCATACTAATACACAGTGATCATGGATTCGATTCAGTCAATTCTGATCCAGGCCCCTTCGCCAAGGAGGTACCTATCGATGTTGAAAATGCGATAACCACTAACGAAACATTTGATACACCAGGTGTCATGCGCAGATTGCGTCCACTAATCCTATCCAAGCGCCCAGCCCAGAGCGGAGAGATTCAGACCAGCCCCAAACAAGTCCAGTTGCTTGATATTTCTGCCACCATTTACTCGGAGCTAAACATGAGCAACAGCAGCGATGGGGACTCCATCTTTTGCGATAGTTGCCCCTATAAACCTGTAGAGATATATTTCGGCGCCTCGCGCTTATCATCAATCCCGCACGGGAAGAAATTTTTATTCCTTAAATCATCCTACTCTCAATCTACGGGATGGGGGCCTGTGACCAAGGTTGAGGCAATACGCTGATATTTATTCCTGAATCCGTGATCTCAATACTCATCCCGAATTTGTCTTGCGCGGTGGCCCTGAACATGCCCGCTGAGGCCGCGCAAAGGGTGGTTTTGGTTCATGGTGGAATTGGAACGCTGCTTGCTCGGCTGCGCACCGAGCTGCACCACGCCGCAACGGGCGCGCTGAGCACCGTTTTCGCAATCCGTGCGCCCACGGGTTGGCGCTCGACTGCTGGCGGCAGCGAACAACTCGACACCAAGCCGGCCGAAGGCCGCGCAACGCGCAGCTTCAAAGTCAGCCGTCTGGGCGGGCTCGACCTGGACAAGTCGGCCAGATACGTATTCAGCCCTCCTCAGGCCGCCACCCGGAGGGTGCAGCAGCGGTGAACCTGACGAATGGACTTAAATTGCCTCTTGTAAGCTGCTGATTTGACTGGAACACTGCGACCTCATGGCAATCACT
>NZ_VIDT01000434.1 GCF_006519715.1 Ideonella azotifigens | reverse complement strand
CGCACCCGCGGCGCAGCAGCGCTTCGAGGGCATTGTCTCGGCGCCTGCACTGGCGCTGCAGTTGGAGAACCTGCTGCTGGGCCTGCGGCACAGCGGGCTGCCGCGGGTTCAAGCCAGGGCGCAGATCACGGAACTGGTGGCGCGTTTTGGTGCACGCTGGGGCGGCTGCGGCGCGGTGGCCGAGGCCTTTGGCCTGGCACTGGCCGAGTGTGAAGACTGGCCGGCGGCCGCGGAATGGCTGCAGCGCGCGGTGGCTGCGGAAGATGCCAGCGCCAGCATGGCGACGCCGGCACACCTGGCGCGGGTCAGGAAGAAACTGCGCGGGAAGCGCCCAGCCGCTTAGGCCAGCGGCGCGGCGATGGCCGGGCCGTGGGAATGCCACAGTGCGGCGAAGAAATGGCAGGTGCTGCCGCCCAGCACGAACAGGTGCCAGACGAAGTGGGCGTAGCGCACCTTGTTGTCCAGCATGAAGACCAGCGCGCCCAGCGTGTAGCTGAGGCCGCCGGCCACCAGCCAGCCCAGCCCGGCTGGCGCCATGCGCTCGACCATGGGCACGACGGCGATCAGCGCCATCCAGCCCATGGCGATGTAAAGCCCGGTGGACAGCCACGGGTGCTGCAGCCGGTTCAGCAATTTGACGACGATGCCGACCAGCGCCGCGCCCCAGACCAGGCCGAACAGCGTCCAGCCCCAGCCGCCGCGCAGCACGCCCAGCGCAAACGGCGTGTAGCTGCCGGCGATGAACAGGTAGATGGCGGCATGGTCCAGCCGGTTCATCCAGACCTTGGCGCGGCCCAGCGGCAGCGCGTGGTAGATGGTCGAGACCATGTACAGCACCATCATCGTGATGGCGAAGACGCAGGCAGCGACGACGCTCAGCGTGCCACCCTGCTTCAGGGCCTGCATCACCAGGATGGGCAGCGAGGCCACGGCAAGCAGGAAGCCCAGGCCATGGCTGATGGCGTTGGCAATTTCCTCGCCCAGGGTCTGCGGGCGGTCTTCGGCGAAGCTGGCGCGGGTCATGGCCTATTGTGCAGGTGCAGCAAATTCCGTGGAAACCCTCATTGGCGGGGTGGGAACGCAATGTGTCGCCAGATGTGCAGCCGGCGGGCAGCTTGTTGCGCCAGATCAACGCCTGGCCGGGTTCAGGACGGCACTTGCCCCTGAGCCATGAACACGGTGCCGAACCAGCAGGGCTGGACCTGCAGGCCGGGCAGCGCGTCGGCCAGCAGTTGCCACGGTGCGTGCAGGCGGGCCAGCGTGGTCGTGGAGTACAGCGCAGCGCCCAGCACCCAGGCATTGCAGCCCCAGGCCCACCACGGCGCCCACTGCAGGCCGCAGGCGACCACCCTGGCGCCGGGCTTCAGGTGGGCCAGCACATGGGCCAGCGCCTCGGGCTGCTGCAGCACGTCGTGGGTGAAATGGAAGAGCGCGGCGTCGGCCAGCGGCGCCAGTGCCAGCGGCGCCTGGGCCGCTTCGCTTTCCAGCAGCGCCACCTGACGCAACTGCAGCGCGTCAACCCGCTGGCGGGCCAGGGCCATCATCTGCGGGCAGGGTTCGACGCCCAGCACCTTGCCGCGCGGACCCACCGCCTGGGCCAGCAAGGGCAGGCTGAGCCCCGTGCCGCAGCCCAGGTCCAGCACTGTCTCCCCAGGCTGCAGCGCCAGCGCCGAGACGGCTTGCCGGCGCAGGGGTTCGAAGACGGACAGCTCGACGTCATAGTGCGCGGCGCGGCGCTGGTAAAGCGCCTGGGCTGCCGCCAGGTCGGGTGCCGCAGCCCCCGGGGAGCCGGCAGGCGGGGCCTGGGACGGGTGAAGTGTGGGCGTCATGCGCAATCCTCCTTGAGGCTGGAGCATCAGGGCCCATGTCCGGCTTGTCCAGCGGAACTCTTGTCCAACGCGGCATCGGCCTGCTGGCGCTGCGACGGACAATGTCCCGGCCAATCGGCCGCCACATGAAGGGAATGAGCAGATGACGGAAACAATGCAGCGCCGCCGGACCCGTCCGGGCTGGCGGCTGGTCGCGGGGCTGGGCCTGCTGGCCGTGGCGGCCTGTGGTGCCAGCGCCGAGCCGGTCGGCGAGGTCGACACGGTGTTCAAGTGGATCGGCCCGGACCACAAGATCGTGGTGGATGCCTACGACGACCCGCTGGTGGCCGGTGTGACCTGCTATGTCTCGCGCGCCAAGACCGGCGGCATCAAGGGCGCACTGGGCTTGGCGGAGGACAAGTCGGAGGCGTCCATCGCCTGCCGGCAGGTCGGCCCGGTGTCGTTTGCCAAGCCGCTGCGCCAGCAGGACGAGGTGTTCAGCGAACGCATCTCGCTGGTCTTCAAGCGGCTGCGCGTGGTGCGCATGGTGGACGCCAAGCGCAACACGCTGGTCTACATGACCTACTCGGACCGGGTGATCGAAGGCTCGCCGCAGAACAGCGTGACCGCCGTGCCGGTGGACCGGGCCACGCCGATTCCGCTGCGCTGATTGGACAGACTCAAGGCAACGCAGGGTCGCCCCAAGTTGCCTTGATCCCCCCCGGGGGGCGGACCGGGCGCAGCCCGGGCCTTGGGGCGCCATTTACTTCGCGGTCGGCATCACGAACTCGGCACCCTTGCCGATGCTGGCCGGCCAGCGCTGCATCACGCTTTTCTGCTTGGTGTAGAAACGCACGCCTTCTTCGCCGTAGGCGTGCGTGTCGCCAAACAGGCTCTTCTTCCAGCCGCCGAAGCCGTGCCAGGCCATCGGCACCGGGATGGGCACGTTGATGCCGACCATGCCGACCTGCACGCGGCGGCTGAACTCGCGCGCCACGTTGCCGTCGCTGGTGAAGCAGGCCACGCCGTTGCCGAACTCATGCGCATTGACCAGCGCCAGCGCCTCGGCGAAGTCCTTCACGCGCACGCAGGCCAGCACCGGGCCGAAGATCTCTTCCTTGTAGATGCGCATCTCGGGCGTGACGTGGTCGAACAGCGTGCCGCCAGTGAAAAAGCCGTTCTCCAGGCCCGCCACCGTGTGGCCGCGGCCGTCAACAACCAAGGTGGCGCCTTCCTCGACGCCCACGCCGATGTAGCCCTCGATGCGGTCGCGCGCCTCGCGGGTCACGATGGGGCCCATCTCGGCGTCCAGCGCCATGCCGTTCTTGATCTTCAGCGTGCGTGCGCGTTCGGCCAGCTTGGGCACGAGCTTGTCGGCCACATCACCCACCAGCACCGCGACCGAGATCGCCATGCAGCGCTCGCCGGCCGAGCCGTAGCCGGCGCCGACCAGCGCGTCCACCGCCTGCTCCACGTCCGCGTCCGGCATCACCACCATGTGGTTCTTCGCGCCGCCCAGCGCCTGCACGCGCTTGCCGTGGTGGGCGCCGGTCTCGTAGATGTACTGGGCGATGGGCGTGGAGCCGACGAAGCTGATGGCGCGCACGTCCGGGTGCTTGAGCAGCGTGTCGACCGCCAGCTTGTCGCCCTGCACGACGTTGAAGACACCGTCCGGCAGGCCGGCTTGCTTCAGCAGCTCGGCCATGAACAGGCTGGCCGACGGGTCGCGTTCGCTGGGCTTCAGGATGAAGGTGTTGCCGCAAGCCAGTGCCACAGGGAACATCCACATCGGGACCATGCACGGGAAGTTGAACGGCGTGATGCCGGCCACCACGCCCAGCGGCTGGCGCAGCGTCCAGTTGTCGATGCCGGTGGAGACCTGGTCGGTGAAGTCGCTCTTGAGCAGCTGCGGTGCACCGCAGGCGAATTCGAGGATGTCGATGCCGCGGCTGACCTCGCCCTGCGCGTCGGTGAAGACCTTGCCGTGTTCGGCGGTGATCATCGCGGCCAGCGTGTCGCGGTGCTGGTTCATCAGCGCGAGGAACTGGTTCAGCACCCGCGCCCGGCGGATCGGCGGCGTGTCGGCCCAGGCGGGGAAGGCAGCTTGCGCGGCAGCGACCGCAGCATTCACGTCGGCCTCGGCTGCCAGCTGCACCTGGCGCGCCACCGCGCCGGTGGCCGGGTTGTAGACCGCCTGGCTGCGGCCGCTGCTTGCCGGCACGCGCTGGCCGGCAATGAAATGGCCGACATCGGCGGTGTGAGTGAAGGCTTCAGGGGCGCCCATGGCGGTCTCCAGTGGTTCGGCGGAAGCTTTGAGTCTAGGCAGCGCCCGCCTTGCTGCCAATGCCAAAAACCTGGATTCATTGTTCAGTTTGGCGAACAATCCCGCGATGAGCTCGAACAACAGCATGCCGCCCTGGGGCCACCTGCACGCCCTCACCACGCTGGCCGAAGCCGGCAGCTACACCGCCGCCGCACGCCGCCTGGGCCTGAGCAAGGCGGCGATGAGCCAGCGCATCAGCGAGCTGGAAAGCGCTGCTGGTGTGCCGCTGGTGCGACGAACCACCCGCAGCGTGCGGCTCACGGAAGCCGGGCAGCTGCTGGCCGAGCGCACCCGGCCCGCGTTCGAAACCCTGCAGGACGCTTTCAGCGGCGTGCGCGACCTGGCTGGTGCACCTCGCGGGCTGCTGCGGGTGACGGCGCCCGTCGCACTGGCGCGCCAGCAACTGGTGCCGCGGCTGCCGGCCTTTCTGGCGCAGTACCCGGAAGTGCGGCTGGAGCTGGAGCTGTCCGACCGGCTCAGCGCGCTGGCGCAGGACGGCTTCGACCTGGCGCTGCGCCACACCAGCTCACCGCCGGAAACGCATGTCGCCTGGCAGTTGTGCGAGACCCATTCGGTGCTGGTGGCCAGCCCGGACTACCTGGCGCGCCACCCGGCGCCAGCGCACCCGCAGGCGTTGGCCCTGCATCAATGCCTGTTCTACCCGCGGGCG
>NZ_VIDT01000433.1 GCF_006519715.1 Ideonella azotifigens | reverse complement strand
TGCGTGGGCACGGCGCCGGTGGGTGCGGCGTCGGTCGGCGCCAGCGTGGAACAGCCGGCGAGCAGCGCGATCAACGAAGCGATGGCGAGAGTGGAGAAAACGGAACGCATGGCTCAAGCCTCCTGGATCACGGGGGTGGCCGCGGCCTGCTTGCCGCGCCGCACACCGAGGCGGCGCACCAGCACGAAGAACAGCGGCACGAAGAAGACGGCCAGCACGGTGGCGGTGAGCGTGCCGCCGATGATGCCGGTGCCAATCGAGATGCGGCTGTTGGCCCCTGCGCCGGTGGACAGCGCCAATGGCAGCACGCCAGCCATGAAGGCGAGCGAGGTCATCAGGATGGGCCTCAGGCGCAGCCGCGCAGCCTCCCGCGCCGCGGCCATCGTGTCCATGCCGCGGGCCACGGCGGCCTGGGCGAACTCGATGATCAGGATCGCGTTCTTGGCCGACAGGCCGATGGTGGTCAGCAGCGCGACCTGGAAGTACACGTCGTTCTCCAGCCCGCGCACGGTCGCGCCCAGCACCGCACCGACGACGCCCAGCGGGATCACCAGCAGCACCGAGAACGGCACCGACCAGCTTTCGTACAGCGCGGCCAGGCACAGGAACACCACCAGGATGGAGATGGTGTAGAGCTTCAGCGTCTGGCCCGAGGCCAGGCGCTCCTGGTAGGACAGGCCGCTCCAGGCATGGTTGGTGCCGGCCGGCAGTTCGCTGGCCAGCGTGTCCATGCGGTCCATCGCCACGCCTGAGCTCTTGCCTTCTGCGGCCGAGCCCTGGATCGCGTACGAGGCCAGGCCGTTGTAGCGCGAGAGGCTCTCGGGCCCGTAGGTCCACTGCGTGGTGGCGAAGGCGGAGAACGGCGTCATGGTGCCGGCGCTGCTGCGCACGTACCACTGGTCCAGGTCCTCGGGCTTGGCGCGGAACGGCGCGTCGCCCTGGATGTAGACCTTCTTGACGCGGGCGCGGTCGATGAAGTCGTTCACGTAGTCGCCGGCCCAGGCAGCGCTCAGCGTGCTGTTGATGTCGTCCAGCGACAGGCCCAATGCAAAGGCCTTCTCGTTGTCCACCTGCACCTTCAGCTGCGGCGTGTCTTCCATGCTGCCGGCGCGCACGGCGCTGAGCTGGCTGTCCTTGCCGGCATTGGCCAGCAACTGGCCGCGCAGGTCCTTCAGCTGGGCGCGCGTGGTGCCGGCGGCAGCCTGCAGCTGGAACTCGAAGCCGTTGGACTGGCCCAGGCCCTGGATGGCAGGAGGGTTCAGCGCGAAGACGCGCGCGTCCCGCACGGTGGACAGCGCTTGCGTGGCGCGGCCGGAGATCGAATCCGCACGGTTGGCCGTGCCGCTGCGCTGGCTCCAGTCCTTCAGCGCGACAAAGGCCATGCCTGCGTTCTGGCCGCTGCCGTTGAAGTTGAAACCGGCAATCGTGAAGATGGCTTCGGTGTTGTCCTCCTCGTCCTTCAGGAAGTGGTTCTCGACCTGCTTGGCCACCTCCATCGTGCGCGCCACCGAGGCGCCCACCGGCAGGCTGTACTGCACCATGGCCTCGCCCTGGTCTTCCTGCGGCAGGAAGCCGGTGGGCAGGCGCAGGAACAGCAACGCCAGCACCGCGACGATGGCGCCGTAGCCCAGCAGCCAGCGCAGCGGGCGCACCAGCACGCGGGCCACGCGGCCGTCGTAGCGCTGCATCAGCGAATCGAAATTGCGGTTGAACCAGCCGGCAAAACCGCGCGTGGCGGCCGGGCCGTGGTGGGGTTGCAGCAGCGTCGCGCACAAAGCCGGTGTGAGCGTCAACGCGACCACCACCGACAGCACCATGGAGGCGACAATGGTCAGCGAGAACTGGCGGTAGATCACGCCGGTGGAGCCGGCAAAGAATGCCATCGGCAGGAACACGGCCGACAGCACGGTGGCAATGCCCACCAGCGCGCCGGTGATCTCGCCCATGGACTTCAGCGTGGCCTCGCGAGGCGACAGGCCTTCCTCGCGCATCACGCGCTCGACGTTTTCCACCACCACGATGGCGTCGTCCACCAGCAGGCCGATGGACAGCACCATCGCGAACATGGTCAGCGTGTTGATCGAGTAGCCGAACACCTCCAGCACGCCGAAGGTGCCCAGCAGCACGACAGGCACCGCCAGCGCCGGAATCAGCGTGGCGCGCCAGTTCTGCAGGAACACGAACATCACGACCACCACCAGCGCGATGGCCTCGAACAGCGTCTTCACGACCTCCTCGATGGAGATCTTGATGAACTTGGTGCTGTCCTTGGGGTAGGCGACCTGGTAGCCGTCGGGCATGCCGTGCTGGAGTTGCGAGACCGTGTCGCGCACACGCGTTGCGGTGGAGAGTGCATTGGCGCCTGGCGCCAGTTGAACGGCCAGGCCCGAAGCCGGGTGGCCGTTGAGCCGGGTCACGTTGTCGTAACTTTCGCTGCCGATCTCGATGCGCGCGACCTGGCTCAGGCGCACCGCGGCGCCCGTGCTGTCGTGCTTGATGACGATCTGGCGGAACTGCTCGGGCGTCTGCAGCTTGGACTGCGCGGTCACGGTTGCATTGAGCTGCTGCTCGGCGGCGGCCGGCAACGCGCCGATCTTGCCGGCCGAGACCTGGGTGTTCTGCGCCTCGATGGCGGACGCCACGTCAGACGGCATCAGCGCAAACGAGGCCAGCTTGGCCGGGTCCAGCCAGATGCGCATCGCGTACTGCGAGCCGAAGACCTGCACGCCACCCACGCCGTCCACACGAGCGATCGGGTCCTGCAGGTTGCTCACCAGGTAGTCGGCGATGTCGGTCGCGGTGGTCTTGTCGGTCTGGTCGTAGAGCGCCACGATCATCAGGAAGTCGCTCTGCGACTTGGTGACCGTCACGCCCTGCGTCTGCACCGACTGGGGCAGCCGGGTCAGCGCCTGCTGCACCTTGTTCTGCACCTGCACCTGCGCGGTGTCGGCATTCGTGCCTTCCTCGAAGGTCACGCTGATGCTGGCCGAGCCGGACGACGAGCTCGACGACGAGAAGTACAGCAGCCCGTCCAGCCCGGTGAGCTGCTGCTCCAGGATCTGCGTGACGCTGTTCTCCACCGTCTCGGCGGAAGCACCCGTGTAGGTGGCCGAGATGCGCACCGTGGGCGGCGCGATGTTCGGATACTGCGCGACCGGCAGCGAAGTGATGGCCGCGCCGCCCGCCAGCATGATGACGATGGCGATGACCCACGCGAAGATGGGCCGGTGAACGAAGAAGCGGGCCAGCATCTCAGCCTCCCTTCACGGCAGAGGCCGCGGCTTCGGCGGTCGCCGCTGGCTTGGCGCCGAGTTCGACCGCGACCGGCTTCACCGTGTCACCGGCCTTGACCTTGTCGCTGCCCTCCACCACCAGCCGTTCGCCGGCGGCCAGGCCGCTGCCGACCAGCCAGCGGTCGCCAATCGCGCGGTCCGTGGTCAGCGTGCGCTGCTCGACCTTGTTGGCGCTGTTGACGACCAGCGCGGTGGCATTGCCCTTGGGGTCTCGGGTCACGCCTTGCTGCGGCGCGAGCAGCGCCGCACTGTCCTGCGCCTGGGCCAGCACCGCGCGCACGTACATGCCGGGCAGCAGCAGGCCTTCGGGGTTGGGGAAAGAGGCGCGCAGCGTGACCGAACCGGTGGCTTCGTCCACCGCCACTTCCTGCAGCTTCAACGTGCCGGCCTGCGCGTAGGCGCTGCCGTCTTCCAGCTTCAGGTTGACGGCGGTGCTGCCGGCCTTCATCGTCGCGCCGGCCAGCAAGCGGCGCAGCTTCAACAGCTCGGCACTGGACTGCGTCAGGTCCACGTCCACCTTGTCCAGCCCGCGGATGGTGGCCAGCGCAGTCGTCTGGCTGGCCGTGAGCAACGCGCCCGGCGTGACGCTGGAGATGCCGATGCGGCCACTGATGGGCGCGGTCACCTCGGTGTGCGCCAGGTCGATGCGGGCGCTGGCCAGCGCCGCCTTCTTCTCGGCCACCGAGGCCAGCGCCTGCTGGTAGCTGACCTGCGCGTCATCCGCGTCCTGCTGGGCAATGCCGTTGATCTTCACCAGCGCGGCATAGCGCTCGGCCTTCAGCCTGGCCGCGCCCACGCTGGCTTCGGCGTTCACCAGCGCGGCCTGCGCCTGGTCCACCGCCGCCTGGTAGGTGGCCGGCTCGATGCGGTAGAGCACCTGGCCCGCCTTCACCACGCTGCCTTCCTCGAACAACCTGGCGCGCAATACGCCGCCCACCTGGGGCCGCACCTCGGCGCTGTTGGCGGCACGCACGCGGCCGGGCAGCTCCGTCTGCAGCGCCAGCGCTTCGGGCTTCAGCGTCACCACGCCCACTTCCACCGGCGGCCGTGCAGCCGGTGCCTGGGCAGCCGGCGAGCAGCCCGCCAGCGCGACGACGACCGACGAAGCGGCGGCAACGATCAACAAGGCCGGACGCGAGCCGGGACGGCGGAGGTGGCAGGTAAAGTTCATGGTGACGTGTGAGTGTGAACGTTCATTCTCATTTATTCTATGAACCTGTGTGCTGCTGAACCCACCGCGCCGTGCAAAGAAACGTGAACCCTTCCGCTGATTCGCCCGCCGCTTCGCCGGCCCGCCTCGCCAAGGCCGAGCGGGACGAACTGCGCCGCCTGCAGATTGCCAACGCGCTGGCGCGCTGCGTGCTGCGCACCGGCTTCCACCGCGCCAGCATGGCCCAGGTGGCAGAAGAGGCTGGCATGAGCGTGGGCCAGATCTACCGCTACTTCCCCAGCAAGGAAGCCATCATCGGTTTCCTGGTTGAACAGATCGTTGCTGCCCGCCTGGCCTGGATAGACGCC
>NZ_VIDT01000432.1 GCF_006519715.1 Ideonella azotifigens | reverse complement strand
CCAGCACAGCAGGCACAGCAGTCTCAACGTGGTGGATTCACTGAGGACGATGGGGGTGTTCATCGAAGAGGCTCCTGGGGCGGGGGATCCATCAGCAAGATGGCGTTCAGTTTTCGAAGCCGGTGACCAGGGCGCTGACGACCGGGGCCACCTTGCTGCGCGTGCTGCGCCACTTGCCCCAGCCGAGGCCGTTGTCCACCTCATAGCGGCTGCTGGAGAGCACGGCACCGTCGGCGTCGCGCAAGGTGAGCGCCAGCGTGCTGAGGTAGGCCTGGTAGCCGCCACCCAGCGGCGGCACTTCCCAGCCGATGGCGGCCTCATAGGCCAGCGAGACGCTGCAGCGCTCGGGCAGCACGCCTTCGTAAACGCGGGTCTCGATCTGGTGCAGCCGCAGCTCGGCCTGCAGCGCCGGCACCAGGCCCTGGGCTGGCGTGTCGGGGTTGAAGGCGATGCACAGCGTGTGGAATCGCGGGTGCAGGTGGTAGACCGTGTCGCTGGCCTTGGGCTCGCCATAGGGCAGGGCCATGCTGGCCACGGTGCCACCGGCCTTGGCCAGTTCCCACAGCGGCACCGGGCTGAACAGCGAACAGCCGGTCTGCGACAACACCAGGGTGGCCGCAGACAACGAAGAGGCAATCAGTCGCATGGCATCGGTCCGGTCAATGCGGGCTGCGGGCGCTCACGCCCTGAGCACCGACAGGCCCATGGCCACGTAGCTGGCCGCGCCGTCGACCATGTCGCCCAGCGTGTCGGTCACGGCCGAGGCGGCATCCTCCACCGAGTGCGTGACCGAACTGGCGGCGTCGGCCACGCTGTGTTCGACCGACTGGCCCCAGGCATAGGCCTGTTGCACGGCGTCCTGGATGTCGCTGCCGATCTCGCTGGCCTCGTCCATCACGCTGTGATAGCCGTCTGACAGGCCCTGCTCGATGCCCTGTGCCAGGTCGTGCACGCTGGCCACGGTGCCGTCCCAGGCGGCACCGGCCGCGTCGGCGAGTGCGTCGCCAGCGTCGTGCAGGCGCTTCAGCGCTTCGGCGCTGAACGACACGCCCGCATGGGCGGCTTCACCTGTGGCCTGGGCCACGCCCATCGCGGTGGCCACCACCGGGCCATATTGTTTTGAATTGACTTCGAAAGCACCCAGGGGTTTCTTCTGGGTGCTGGCGATGCCAGGATTGGCCATATTCGAGGACAAGGCGCTGATGCTGCTCATGGCGAGGCTCCGGAGGAGATGTCGAGGGAATTGCGGGCGAATGCAGCGCAGGTCCGCCGGGAGGCGGTTGTCGCACCAAGGGATGCCTGTGCTGGTGAAGTGAATGCTAGGCAGCCGCGCCGGCCGGGTTTTGGCGAGCAATTCGAGATTCACCCGCCAATTCGATTGCCGTTCACTGATATTCACGAAGTAAGAATATGGCGTGACTGGCAATATAGATTCACGCGAGAGGCATTGAATATCGCCAATTCAGCATGGGGCGGCATATGCTGGCAACAAAGCGGCAGCGAATTCGGGTTTCGCGGGCAAGTTTATGAGCTACGGCGCACAGACGGTGATGCCGCATGCTGTGCTGAAGCATGCGGCGTCATGCTGTGGGGTTGGGACCTGAAAGCCGTGCAGCGGTTCATGCGGCCGGCGTCATGCCGCATTGCGCGGCGTGACCGGATCAGTAGGTGCGGCCGCCCTTGAATTGCGCGTGGGTGCGGCGCTTCAGGTCGGTGGCCTGGGCCATCGCGGCGAACGAGCCGCCGGCGTGGGCGTGGGTGATGGCCAGGCCCAGCGCGTCGGCCGCGTCCTTGCCGGGCAGGCCGGGCAGGCGCAGCAGCCGCATCACCATTTCCTGGATCTGCTCCTTGCGCGCATGGCCGTGTCCGACAACCGACTTCTTCATCTGCAGTGCCGTGTACTCGGCCACCGGCAGCCCGGCGGTGACCAGCGCCGTCAGCGCCGCGCCGCGGGCCTGGCCCAGCAGCAGGGTGCTCTGCGGGTTGACGTTGACGAACACGATCTCGCACGAGGCCTGCGTGGGCTGGTAGCGCTCGGCCACCTCGCGCACGCCGTCGAAGATGATCTTCAGCCGGTTCGGCAGGTCACCCAGCGCGACGCCGGAGGTCGTGCGGATCGTGCCGCTGGCCACGTAGTGCAGCGTGCTGCCCTCGATCTCGACCACGCCGAAACCGGTGCACTGCAAGCCGGGGTCGATGCCCAGCACCCGAACAGGAACACTCATGGCGTGAGCTTGAAGTACCAGCGCACCGAATGGAAGAACACCGGCGCGCCGAAGGCCAGCGGTGCGATGCGGTCCAGCAGGCCGACCGCGCCGGTGACCGAGGCCCGGTTGCCCCACCAGGCGACGCCTGCGTCCTTCTTCAGCGCCCGCATCACGAACTCGCCGATGTTGCCGGCGGCCGCGGCGATGGTGGCGATCAGGATGGCCTGCGGCAGCTTGAACGGCGTGATCCAGAACAGCAGCCCTCCCGTCAGCCCGCCCACCGCGGCGCCCAGCGCCCAGGCCTGCAGCGAGAACGTGCGGCTGATGGCACGCGCCACCGGGCGGCGGCGCAAGCGCTGGCTCAGCGTCTCCTGCGCGAAGTAGGCGACGATGGCGACCAGCACGTAGAAGAACAGCAGGAAGGCGCCGCGGCCGGCGTGGCCGGGGAAGTCCAGCAGCAGCAGCGCGGGCGCGTGCGACAGGCCGAACACGCAGACCATGATGCCCCACTGGATCTTGGCGTTGCGCTCCAGGAAGCGGCCAGGGTCGCCGGCCAGCGCGCTGATGACCGGGATCACGAAAAACACGTAGACGGGAATGAAGACCGAGAACAGGTCGAAATGCTGGCCGCCCACCAGCACGTACTGGATCGGCAGCACGA
This sequence comes from Ideonella azotifigens, assembly GCF_006519715.1. Lineage (GTDB taxonomy): Bacteria > Pseudomonadota > Gammaproteobacteria > Burkholderiales > Burkholderiaceae_C > Ideonella > Ideonella azotifigens. Next base: position 1,962 of record NZ_VIDT01000432.1, on the reverse strand, counting down.
TGAAAAACGCGAAGATCAGGCTGCGGTGGTCGCTGCGGCGGGTGTGCATCAGCGTGATGAACTCGCGCAGCGCGAGGAAGGAGAACACGCCGAACAGCAAGGTCGCGCCAATCGGCCCGGACAGCCAGGCCAGCCAGAAGGTGGTCAGGCCGATCCACATCGCGCGCAGCTCGCGCACGAAGCGGTCATGGCGCAGCTGGATCTCGGGCGGCGCGTCGCCCAGGCTGCGCAGCGTGGCCCACGTTGTCAGGCCGGCCAGCACGCCGAACACGATCACGAACAGCAGGCCGATCTGCTGCTCGGTGCTGAGTTGAAGCAGGTCCTGCATGGGCTCAGCCTCCCGCCGGCCGCAGCGCGACGACGGCCGCGCGGGCGCGGTCGAGGAAGGCGCGCTTGTCTTCGCCGGGGTTCAGGGCCATCGGCGCGCCGAAGGTCACGGTGCACAGGATGGGCACAGGCACCACTTCGCCCTTGGGCATCACACGCTGCACGTTGGCGATCCAGGCGGGAATGAGCTGCACATTCGGGAACTGCGCGGCCAGGTGATAGAGGCCACTCTTGAAGCTTTGCGGTTCACCCTTGTTGCTGCGCGTGCCTTCGGGAAAGATGACCAGCGAATCACCGCCCTGCAGCGCCTGCACCAGTGGCTCCAGCGGGTCCTGTGCATCCGGGCCTTCCTTGGCGCGGGTGCGGCTCACGTAGACGGCGTTGAAGACCTCGCGTGTCAACCAGTGCTTGAACGGCGAGGCGGTCCAGTAGTCCTTCGCCGCGATCGGCCGGGTCTGCGCGCGCAACTCACCGGGCAGCGAGGCCCAGATCAGCACCCAGTCCAGGTGGCTCTGGTGGTTGGCAAAGTAGATGCGCTGCAGCGCCTGCGGCGGGCAGCCTTTCCAGTGCCCTTGGGCGCCGGTGATCAATCTGGCGATGAAAGCCAGCAACTGGCCCACGAGGTCGGCTCTGGTCATGGGGCCGCATGTTAGCCGCCGGCCATGCCGCCCACTTCAACCCGGCGCGCGCAAGGCCTGCGCCATCAGCGGCCACAAGGCCTTGTGCGAGCCGCGGAACCAGTCGATGTGACCGATGGCCTTGTAGCCGAGTTCGGCTGGGTGCACGCGGCGCACGCTGTGCGGTGCGGCGGGCAAGGTGCGCAGCAGGTCGGCCACGGTCTTGTCGGTGGCAATGTTGTCGTCGCTGGCGTGCAGCACCGTGATGGGCGTGCGCACCGCGGCGTGGAAGTCGTTGGCCGCGCCTTGTTGCACCGCATTGGTCGCGTAGCCCCCCGCGCTGCACCACTGGCCCCATTGCAGCGCGACCTGGGCCGGCAGGTTCTCGCCCAGTCCCACGGCGCTGCAGGTGCCGTAGCCCTTCAGGCGGATGCCCAGCGGCACCAGGCCGCACAGCACCATGCGCGCGGCAACGCGGAAGGCCGGCCGCATGCCACCGAACCAGCCTGTGGAGGCCGAAATGCCGACCAGCCGGGCCACACGGTGGTGGTTGGGCAGCAGACCCAGCATCTGCGCGCCGGCGCTGTGGCCCAGCATCAGCACCTGCGGCTGGCCGGTGCGCGCCAGCAGCCAGTCCAGCGCCGCCACCTGGTCCTGCTGGCCCCATTCGGCCAGCGTCGCCTGGCAGTCCTTCAGCGGGCCATGCAGCGACTGGCCCACGCCGCGGTAGTCGAACACCAGCACGTCGTGGCCCCGCGTTGCCAACCAGGCGGCAAAGCGCAGGTAGAAGTGCTGGCGCACGCCGGTGGCCGGGGCGATCAGCACAGGCAGCCCGCCGCCTTCTCCGGTGTTGCCGCCGCTGCGGGCGAGGAAATGGCCGCGCAGCGTCACGCCGTCGGCGCAGGTGAGGGCGACGGGTTCGGCCAGGTCGGCGGGGGTGTCAGCGCGGCTCATCGGTCTCTCCTGGCACGGTGGGGCCGCCCAGCTGCTGCACATGGCGCAGCCAGCGGGCGACGGT
>NZ_VIDT01000431.1 GCF_006519715.1 Ideonella azotifigens | reverse complement strand
CCATGACGCTGCCGCGCCGCTGGCGCTTCGTCTCGCACCTGCCGGCCAACGCGCAAGGCAAGACCACCGCGCAGGCACTGCAGGCCTTGTTCGACCCGCGCCGTCCGGCGATGCAGGTGCTCAGCCAGAGCGCGACCGAGGCCACGCTGCGCATCTGGCCAGACGCCACGCTGCCGCAGTTCGACGGCCACTTCAGCGGCCACCCGGTGCTGCCCGGCGTGGCCCAGGTCGAGTGGGCCTTGCTGTTTGCGCAGGAACTGTTTGGCCTGCCGGGCGCGCTCCGTGCGCTGGAAGCGCTGAAGTTCCAGCAGGTCATCCGCCCCGGCCAGGCGCTGCAGATGCAATTGACGATGCAGGCCGCGCAAGGCAAGCTGGTCTTCAAGCTCGAATCCGACTCAGGCCCGCATGCCAGCGGTCGCGTGCTGTTCGAGCTGCCCGCCGCCGAGGCCACGGCATGACGCTGGGTGCAGTGATCCCGGTCTACAACCATGGCGAGGCCATTGGCGCCGTCGTCGCCGCCGTGCGCGCCCACGGCCTGCCGGTGCTGCTGGTGGACGATGGCAGCGAGCCCGGCTGCGCGGCGGTGCTGCAAACCTTGGCGGCCGATCCTGTCGGTCGCGTGCAGTTGCTGCGGCTGGCGCAGAACCAGGGCAAGGGTGGCGCGATGGTGGCCGGCTTTCGCCGTGCCGGCGAACTCGGCTGGACCCATGTGCTGCAGATCGATGCCGACGGCCAGCACGACGCGGCCGACATCCCGCGCTTCGCCGCACTGTCCGCCGCCAACCCGGCGCACATGATCTGCGGCTGCCCGGTCTACGACGACAGCGTGCCCAAGGCACGGCTGTATGGTCGCTATGCCACGCACCTCTGGGTCTGGATCAACACGCTGTCGCTGGCCATCCAGGACTCGATGTGCGGCTTTCGCATCTACCCGCTGGCGCCCACGCTGGCGCTGGTCAACGAGGTGCACATCGGCCGGCGCATGGACTTCGACACCGACATCGCCGTGCGCCTGTTCTGGCGCGGCATGCCGTTCATCAACCAGCCGACGGCGGTGCACTACCCGACCGACGGCGTCTCACACTTCCGCGCGCTGCGCGACAACGTCCGCATCAGCGCGATGCACACGCGCCTGTTCTTCGGCATGCTGCCGCGTGCGCCATTGCTGCTTTGGCGGCGTTGGACGAATTCGGCATGACCGCTGCTGCGAAGCCCACGGCGCGCCATTGGGCGCAGATGGGTGAGACGACATTTGTCGCGGGCATCTGGTTGCTGTACGGCCTGCACCGCATCGCAGGCCGGCGAGGCTTCCGGCTGCTGATGTGGCCGGTCGTGCTGGTGCATTGGCTGACGCGCCCGACGCTGCGCGAGGCAAGCCTGGATTACCTGCGCCGGCAGCAAACCACGAACCGGCTGTGGCCGCACGAGCCCGGCTGGCGCCAGGGCCTGCAGCACGTTGCCTTGTTCGCCGAGACCATGCTGGACAAGCTGCTGGCGATGGCCGGCCGCTACCCGGCCGGCAAGGTGCGCCTGGACGGTGCCGAGGCGGTCGCGCAGCAGGCACTTTCCGGCGGGGGCGGCGTGCTGGTCACGGCCCACATCGGCTGCCTGGAGCTGTGCCGCGCAATGGCCCAGCGCCAGCCGGCTTTCAAGCTCAACGTGCTGGTTCACACGCGGCACGCGCAGGCCTTCAACCGCATCCTGCAGCGCCTGCAGCCGGGCGCGGCGCTGAACCTGATCGAGGTCAGCGAGATCACGGTTGCCACCGCCATGCTGCTGGCCGGCAAGCTCGCAGCAGGCGAGTTCGTCGCCATCGCTGGTGACCGTGTGCCGCTGCATGGCGGCCGCACCGTGACGGTCGACTTTCTCGGCAGCCCGGCCCCGCTGCCCATCGGCCCCTACGTGCTGGCCAGCCTGCTCAAATGCCCGCTGTATTTCCTGGGTTGCCTGCATGAAGGCGACGGCTACGCGATGCATTTCGAGCGGCTGGCCGAGCAGGTGCTGCTGCCGCGCAAGCAACGCGAAACGGCGCTGGCCGAACATGCGGCGCGCTATGCCGAATGCCTGGCGAGGCTGTTGCGGCGCTCGCCTTACGACTGGTTCAATTTCTACCGCTTCTGGGACCCCGCCCATGCTTGAGACCTCCCCCGTCGTGTTTGACGGTCACCGCCTGTGCATCGAGGACGTGGTGGCGCTCGCGCGTGGTCAGCGCACCGCGAAGCTGAGCACCGAACCGGCCTTCACCGCGCGCATCCAGGCCGGCGCCGACTTCGTCGCCAAGCTGCTGGCCGAAGACGGCGTGATCTATGGTGTCACCACCGGCTACGGCGACTCCTGCACCGTCGTCATCCCGCCTGCGCTGGTGGCCGAGCTGCCACGCCACCTGTACACCTACCACGGCTGCGGCGCCGGCGCGATGCTGGGCCCGCAGGAGACCCGTGCGGTGCTGGCCACGCGGCTCAACTCGCTGGCCCAAGGCGTGTCCGGCGTCAGCCTGGACCTGCTGCGCCAGATCGAAACCCTGCTGCGCGAAGACCTGCTGCCGCTGATCCCGTCCGAAGGCTCGGTCGGCGCCAGTGGCGACCTCACGCCGCTTTCCTACCTGGCCGCCGTGCTCTGCGGCGAGCGCGAGGTGATGTGGCGCGGCGAGCGCTGCAGTGCCGCTTCCGCGCTGCAGGCGCTGGGCGTGGCGCCGCTGACGCTGCGGCCCAAGGAAGGCCTGGCCATCATGAACGGTACCGCGGTGATGACCGCGCTGGCCTGCCTGGCCTGGCAGCGCGCCGACTACCTGGGCCGCATGGCGACAAGGCTCACCGCGATGAACGTGCTGGCCAGTGCCGGCAATGCGCACCACTTCGACGAGGCGCTGTTCGCCGTCAAGCCGCATGCCGGGCAGCAGCGCGTCGCCGCGCGCATCCGCGAAGACCTGGCCAGCGATCGACCCAGTCGTAACGAGCAGCGCCTGCAGGACCGCTACTCGCTGCGCTGCGCGCCGCACGTCATTGGCGTGCTGGAAGACGCGCTGCCCTTCCTGCGCCAGCTGATCGAGAACGAACTCAACAGCGCCAACGACAACCCCATCATCGACGCCGAAGAAGGCCGCGTGTTGCATGGTGGCCATTTCTACGGCGGCCACATCGCGTTTGCGATGGACGCGCTGAAGACCGCCGTCGCCAACGTCGCCGACCTGATGGACCGCCAACTCGCGCTCTTGGTTGACACCCGCTTCAACCATGGCCTGCCGTCCAACCTCTCGGGCGCCAGCGGCGAGCGCGCGGCCATCAACCACGGCCTGAAGGCGCTGCAGATCAGCGTCTCGGCCTGGACGGCCGAAGCGCTGAAGCTGACCATGCCAGCCTCGGTCTTCTCGCGCTCCACCGAATGCCACAACCAGGACAAGGTCAGCATGGGCACGATTGCCGCGCGCGACTGCCTGCGCGTGCTGGAGCTGTCCGAGCAGGTGCTGGCCGCAATGTTGATCGCTGCGCGCCAAGGTGTTGCCCTGCGCGACCGTCAGCAACCACTTTCGCTCAGCCCCGCGCTGGCCGCGATGCAAGCCGACCTGGCAGCGCGCATCCCGCTGATCGAGGAAGACCGCGCGCTGGACGGCGAGCTGCAGCGCCTGATCGTCGGCCTGCGCGAAGAAGCCTGGAGCCTGTATGACTGACAAGCCGAGCTTCGTGCACGAGATCGAGCTGACGCCGGCCTTCCACGACCTGGACCCGATGAACGTTGTTTGGCATGGCCACTACGTCAAGTACCTGGAAATCGCCCGCTGCGCACTGCTGGCCCGCTTCGACTACGACTACCCGCAGATGCGCGACTCCGGCTTCGCCTGGCCCATCGTCGACATGCGGCTGAAGTACGTCGCCTCGGCCACCTTCGGCCAGCCGCTGCGCATCCGCGCCGAGATCACCGAATGGGAAAACCGGCTGCGGCTGGACTACCTGATCAAGGACGGCGCCAGCGGTCGCGTGCTGACCCGCGCCCACACCATCCAGGTGGCCGTGGACGTCAGCACCGGCCTGATGGCCTACGTCTGCCCTCCTGTGCTGTGGCAGCGCCTGGGCGTGCAGCCGACATGAAGCGGCGTGACCTGCTGATCGCCGCGACCGCCGTCGCCACAGGTCTGTCTTGGGCCGACGACGGTGCCGCGCTGGTGCGCGAGCTGCAGTCGCGCCTCACGCAGCCGGCCTGGCTGCACGGTGAGTTTGAGCAGGTAAAAGAGGTGCCTGGTTTCAAGAAGCCGCTGGTCTCGCGTGGCGACTTTGTCGTTGCGCGTAGCAAGGGCGTGCTCTGGCGCACCAGGCAGCCGTTTGCCAGCGAACTGCGCCTCACACGCGACCAGGTGCGCGCCAGCCAGAGCGGCGTCACGTCCTTCCAGCTGGACGCTTCACGCGAGCCGGCGCTGCGGACCATCAATGCCTTGATGTTCGCGCTGCTCAATGGCGAGATGGCCGGCCTGGCCGAGCTGTTCACGCTGCAGGCCCAGCTGCAGCCCAAGACCTGGCAGCTCTCCCTCACGCCGCGCCAGCCAGCGCTGCAGCAGTTCCTGCAGCGCATCGAACTGGAGGGCGATGCATTCGTGCGCCGCCTCGTCATCCTGGAGACCAGCGGCGACCGCAGCACCATCGCCTTCAGCAACCTGCGTGCGGATGCCGCACCGGGGGCTGGCGAGGCTGGGCTGTTCGAGTGACTTCAGGTCCGCGCGCCTTGCGTTGGCTCGCCCTCGTGTGGCTGGCCTGGGCGCTGCTGTGCCTGGGCCACAACGCCTGGCTGTGGACCCGCAGTGGCACGCTGCTGGACACCGACGTGCTGGCCATGCTGCCGCGGGACGAGC
>NZ_VIDT01000430.1 GCF_006519715.1 Ideonella azotifigens | reverse complement strand
CGAACTGGCCCAGCACCTGCAGACCAGCGTGGAGATGGAACGCGCGGCGATTGCCCGCGAGATCCACGACGACGTGGGCGGCGGCTTGAGCGCGCTGAAGTTCGAGCTGGCCTGGATGGCGCGCCAGGCCAGCACGCCGCCGGAACTCAAGGCCAGGCTGGAAACCTCGATCGAGACCGTGACCCATGCGCTGGAAGCCAGCCAGCGCATCATGCATAACCTGCGCCCGGCCATCCTGGAGCAGGGCCTGGTGGCCGCGCTGCAGTGGATGACCAGCCGCTTCGAGAAGCGCACCGGGATCACCACCGAGTTCCGCACCAGCCAGGACAACCCGGTGCTGCCAGCCGGCGTGCCGCTGGTGGCCTACCGCACCGCGCAGGAAGCGCTGACCAACGTCAGCAAGCATGCCCAGGCCAGCAAGGTGCGGCTGGACCTGTCGCTGGCGCAGGACGTGTTGTCACTGGAAGTGAGCGACAACGGCAAGGGCCTGTCCGGCGAGGACCTGGCCAAGACACGCAGCTTCGGCATTCGCGGGCTGCACGAGCGGGCCTCCACGGTGGGTGGCTGGGTCGACCTTTCCAGCGGCCCGACCGGCACAACGCTGATACTCTCGGTGCCACTGCAGCCCGATGCCATCCCGACCCTCCCCGGCGACGAGGACGACGACCATGGGCCGCACGACCCGTCCGCCTGGGGAAGCCTATGACCCGCGTCATTGTTTGTGACGACCACGCCCTGATCCGCCGCGGCATCCGCGACACCCTGGCCGATGCGCCTGACCTCGAAGTCATTGGCGAGGCCGGCGACTATGGTGAGCTGCGCGCCCTGCTGCGCAAGGACACCTGCGACGTGCTGGTGCTGGACATCAACATGCCCGGCCGCAGCGGCCTGGACGTGCTGCACGTGCTGAAGGACGAAGGCTCGCAGGTCAAGGTGCTGGTGGTCAGCATGTACCCCGAGGACCAGTACGCCATCCGCGCGCTGAAGGCCGGCGCGCACGGCTACGTCAACAAGGGTGGCGACCCGGCGGTGCTGGTGCAGGCGGTGCGCACAGTGGCCCAGGGCCGCAAGTACATCACCCCGGAAATCGCCCAGCTGCTGGCCGAGAACATCGGCAAGGACGACCAGCACGAGAGCCCGCACGAAAAGCTCTCCGACCGTGAGCTGCAAACCCTGGTGATGATCGCCTCCGGCAAACGCCTGTCCGACATCGCCACCGAACTCACGCTGTCCCCCAAGACGGTCAGCGTCTACCGCGCCCGGGTGCTGGAAAAGCTGGCGCTGGGCAACAACTCCGAGCTGACGGTCTACGCGATTCGCAATGGCTTGGTTGGCGAGTAGACCGCCGGTACCGGACCCGCAAAGCGCGATTCAGGTGTAACGGCTGCAGGCAGGGCGCAGTTCATCCGCATCTGGCGTGGCTCGAAGCCGCCGCGCAGTGGTCCGTCCCATGGCGCTTTCGGCGCATCCGCTCGCTCGGCACACTGGGTTGTTCGCCATCGCCCGTTGCACTGCGCGCCGGGTGGCCGGCCCAACCGCAGGAGTCGATGCCATGCCGCCTTCCATTCGCCACCCATCCCAGGCCTTCTCTGCGCCTGCCGCTTGCTGGCCGACGGCTGTGCTGAAGGCAGCCGCGGCAGGCTGGTGCGTTGTGGCGGTGGTCGGCCAGCTGATGTTTGCGGGCTACGTGGCGGTGTTCTACGGCCGTGCCGTGGCGGATGGCCAGACTTCTCGTTGGAACCAGACACTGCCGAGTGGCCTGGTCCCGGGCGACACGCTGGGCAATGGGGTGGTCGCTTCGCATCTGCTGTTTGCAGTGCTGATCATCGTGGGCGGCGCGATCCAGCTGCTGCCGCAAGTGCGGCGGCGGGCGCCGGCGCTGCATCGTTGGAACGGGCGGGTTTACCTGTTCTCGGCGGTGGTGATGAGCCTGGGCGGGCTGTTCATCGTGGGCACCCGCCAGGGCGTGGGTGATACCTCCCAGCACCTGGCCATTTGCGTCAATGCCTTGTTGATCCTGACCTTTGCCGCACTGGCCGGACGGGACGCGGTGGCCCGTCGATTCGACAGCCATCGGCGCTGGGCGCTGCGGCTCTACTTGGCGGTGGCGGGCGTGTGGTTTTTCCGCATCGGGCTGATGGCCTGGCTGGTGCTGAACCGCGGGCCCGCGGGCTTTGATCCGCGCAGCTTCCAGGGGCCCTTCCTGACGTTTCTCGCCTTCGCGCAGTACCTGCTGCCGTTGTCGGTGCTGGAGATCTATTTCCGGGTGCGTGCCCAGGCCGGGTCGCGGGGCCGCCTGGCGATGGCTGCGGGCCTGGGCGTGATCACCTTGCTGACCGCGCTGGGGATCGGCGCGGCCGCCATGTTGATGTGGCTGCCGAGACTGCGCTGACGCCGCCCGCTTCTTGCGGGCAGCCTGACGCGCGCCCGCACCGCCGCTCCCCTATGCTCAAGGCATGAACGCCATTTCGGATCTGCCAGCTTCTTGCCTGCGGCGCCTGGTGGCGTGGCGGCGGGTGCGCTTCGTGCTGTTCGCCACGTTGCCGTTCGGCCTGGTGTTCGGGGTGGGTTCCACCGTCACTCCGCTGTTGGCCTGGGTGGCGCGCGCGGTGGTCACCGGGCTGGCGATGATGCTGGCCTACGGCTGGGTCGAGCAGTGGCCGGTGCGGCTGCCGGCATGGCTTGCGCGCTGGGTGCTGCAACTGCTGGGTGTCGTGGTGGCGGCGCCGATCGGTGCCTATGCGGCCATGTGGCTGACTTCCGGCGGCGATCCGCAACTCTTGCAGGAGCCGACGCGGCTGAACGGTTTTCGCACGCTGTGTTTTTGCGGCGTGCTGTTCGGGCCCTGGCTGGCGCTTGGTGCCATGGTGCGGCAGCGCGAAGGACTGGCCCGCCACCTGGCGCTGGGCTTCGAGCTGGAGCGCAGTGAACTGCAGCGCCAGGCGCTGGATGCCCGGTTGCGGCTTCTGCAGGCGCAGGTGCAGCCGCATTTCCTGTTCAATACGCTGGCCAACGTGCGGGCGCTTGTGAATGTGGGCTCGCCGCGGGCGCCAGCGTTGCTCGACAGCCTGATTGCCTATCTGCGTGCCGCAGTGCCGAGGCTGAACGAGCCCAGCGCCACCGTGGCGCAGGAGTTGGCGCTGGTACGTGCCTACCTGGCATTGATGCACATGCGCATGCCCGACCGCCTCCACTACGCGGTACATGCAGACGAGACCACGACGGCATTGCGCTGCCCGGCGATGGCGCTGCTGTCGCTGGTGGAAAACGCAGTACGGCATGGCATCGACCCCAGCGAGGAGGGGGGACGGATCGAGGTCTGCATATCGCGGCGCGGGCAACGCTGCACCGCCCGTGTCCTGGACACCGGTGTGGGCCTGCAGTGCGGCGGCAGTGACCCGCCAGGCACCGGATTGGCGATGTTGCGCGAGAGGATGCTGCTGGCCTTTGCAGGCGATGCCCGGCTGAGTTTGACCGCATTGATGCCGCATGGTGTCTGTGCTGAACTGGAGTTCCCAGCTGAAACCGCTGAAGAGTCCGAGTCCGGGCTTGGTGCGCCATGACTGATCGACGCCCGACGGCGCTGATCGCCGATGACGAGCCACTGTTGCGTGATGAGCTGGCGCTGATGCTGGCCCAGGTCTGGCCCGAGCTGTTGGTCGTGGCGCAGGCCCGCAATGGCCGCGAGGCGCTGGCAGGAGTCGAGGCCCTGCAGCCGGACATTTGCTTTCTCGACGTGCAGATGCCGGGCATTTCAGGCCTGGAGGCGGCGCGGCAGATCGGCCGGCGTGCCCATCTCGTGTTCGTCACTGCTTTCGATCACTACGCGCTGAAGGCCTTCGAGCATGGGGTGCTGGACTACCTGGTCAAGCCGGTCGAAGCGGCCCGGCTGGCCGAGACGGTGGCCCGGCTGAAGGAGCGCCTGAGGATGGTCGAGGTGCCGGGGCCTGGCATCGAAGTCATGTTGCGGCAATTGGCGGGCTTGCTGCAGCGCCGGGAGCAAACCGCCGGTATCGGCGCGGCGCCGTTGCGCTGGCTTCGCGCCGGGGTGGGTCAGTCATTGAGACTGATTCCGGTCGAGCAGATCGACTTTCTTCGGGCCGATGAGAAGTACACCTTGGTGGCCTGGCGCAGCGAAACTGGCCAGCCTGCGGAGGCCTTGCTGCGCACGCCGCTGAAGGAACTGCTGCCGCAACTCGACACGGCCTGCTTTGCTCAGGTGCACCGCTCGGTGGTGGTGAATCTGTCTGCGATCAGCCATGTGACCCGCGGCTTGCACGAGACCGCCGACATCCATCTGAAGGACCGCAGCGAGGTGCTGCCAGTCAGTCGCAGCTTCCTGCACCTGTTCCGGCAGATGTAGGGCGTTTGGCGCTACGCTTCGGTTCACTGCGCCACTTGCGCGTAGTGCTCGCGCTCCTGCTTGCCATGGTCCAGCCAGCGCAGCAGCATCAGGTACAGGTGCTCGGGGTTGACCGGCTTGGTGATGAAGTCGTCCATGCCGGCGGCCAGGCAGGCCTGGCGGTCGCTGTCGAAGGCGTTGGCGGTGAGGGCGAGGATGGGCACATGCGGCGGGGCGGCGCGCCCGGCGCGCAGGCGGCGGGCCACTTCCAGGCCGTCGAGCTCGGGCATCTGCATGTCCAGCAGCAGCAGGTCGAAGTCCTTGGCCAGGGCCAGGTCCAGCGCCTTGGCGCCATCGTCCACCGCGGTGACCTGCAGGCCGGCATGGGCCAGGAATTCGCAGGCGATCTCGCGGTTCACCGGGTTGTCTTCGGCCAGCAGCACGCGGGCGCCGGGATGGCGCTGGCGCAGCAACTGGTCGGCGCCGTGGTTTTCGCCG
>NZ_VIDT01000043.1 GCF_006519715.1 Ideonella azotifigens | reverse complement strand
GCGGTCACGCCATTTCCAGATGGCCTGCGCAGAAGCATTCGAGGCGGACAGCGCCATGAGCGCCAACAAGACCGCTGACAAAGGACCAGAAAAACCAGGGCGGGAAAGCTTCATGTCGATGCGCAAGCGGACGTCCAAACCAGGGCTTAGTGTAGTGGGCGTCTCGTGGCGCGAGCGCCCTGTTACCGCGGTTTCTTGCCGCTTTGGCCGTGCACCGCAGCCGGGCGGTCGCCACCCGCGGCTGAAAGGTGGGCGGGGCCGCGGCGGCCTGTGCGGGCACGCGAAGCCGCACCGTGACGCGTGTCCGGTCTTTCCGTATAATCCGCTTTTGCGTCTGGAGCTTTCCTCATGCGCCTTCTAGGCAAAGCGCTGACCTTCGACGATGTGTTGTTGGTCCCGGCCTTCTCTCAGGTGCTGCCGCGAGACACTTCGCTGGCCACCCACTTTTCCCGCAACATCGTGCTGAACCTGCCGCTGGTTTCAGCGGCGATGGACACCGTGACCGAAGCCCGTCTGGCGATTGCCATCGCGCAAGAAGGTGGCATCGGCATCGTGCACAAGAACCTGCCACCCAAGCAGCAGGCCGCCGAGGTGGCGCGGGTCAAGCGCTATGAATCGGGCCTGCTGAAGGACCCGATCACCATCGCCCCTGGCGCCCGTGTGCGCGACGTGATCGAGCTCTCCCGCGCCCACGGCATCTCGGGTTTCCCAGTCGTTGAAGACGGTCGCGTGGTGGGCATCATCACCGGCCGTGACCTGCGTTTCGAAACCCGGCTCGAAGCCCCGGTGCGCGAGATCATGACGCCGCGCGAGCGGCTGATCACCGTGCGCGAAGGTGCCACGTTGGCGGAAGCCAAGGCGCTGATGCACCAGCACAAGCTCGAACGCGTTTTGGTGCTGAACGACGCCTCCGAGTTGCGCGGCCTGTTCACGGTGAAAGACATCACCAAGCAGACCAGCTTCCCGAACGCTGCGCGCGATGCCCAAGGGAAGCTGCGCGTTGGCGCTGCGGTTGGCGTGGGCGACGGCACCGAAGAACGCGTTGAGCTGCTGGTCAAGGCCGGTGTGGACGCGCTGGTGGTAGACACCGCGCACGGCCACTCGGCCGGCGTGATCGAGCGCGTGCGCTGGGTCAAGAAGAACTATCCGCACATCGACGTGATCGGCGGCAACATTGCCACCGGCTCCGCGGCCTTGGCACTGGCCGAAGCCGGCGCCGACGGCGTGAAGGTCGGCATCGGCCCGGGTTCGATCTGCACCACCCGCATCGTCGCTGGCGTCGGCGTGCCGCAGATCACCGCGATCGACAACGTGGCGACTGCGCTGCGTGGCACCGGCGTGCCGCTGATCGCGGATGGCGGTGTGCGTTACTCGGGCGACATCTCCAAGGCCATTGCGGCCGGCGCCAGCACGGTGATGATGGGCGGCATGTTCGCCGGCACCGAAGAAGCGCCAGGCGAAGTGATCCTGTACCAGGGCCGCAGCTACAAGAGCTATCGCGGCATGGGCTCCATCGGTGCGATGAAGGCTGGTTCTGCCGATCGCTACTTCCAGGAAGCCGACGAGACCAGCAACCCGAACGCCGACAAGCTGGTGCCCGAAGGCATCGAAGGCCGCGTGCCCTACAAGGGTTCGATGGTCTCGATCATCTTCCAGATGGCCGGCGGCCTGCGCGCCTCGATGGGCTACTGCGGTTGCGCGACCATTGACGACATGCGCGAGCGTGCCGAGTTCGTCGAGATCACCTCGGCCGGCATCCGCGAGAGCCATGTGCACGACGTGCAGATCACCAAGGAAGCGCCGAACTACCGCGCCGAGTAAATTCCCGGCGATGACCGCTGCTGCGCCCGGCTTCGGCCGGGCGCAGCGTTTTCTGAAACCGCTCCCGTTTCAAGATGCCCGCTAGCGAGCCTTCCGGCCACACCGCCCCCATGAACCCAGACGGCAAGCCACAGCGAGCGGCTGCCATGCCGTTCATCATGCTGACGGTGTTAATCGACATGATCTCGATCGGGCTGATCATCCCGGTGCTGCCCAAGCTCGTGGGCACCTTTGCGCGCACGCCGACCGAACAGGTGGGCGCCTACGCGACCGTGGCAATGGCCTTTGCCTTCGCCAACTTCATTGGCTCGCCCATCCTGGGCGCGCTCTCGGACCGCTTCGGCCGCAGGCCTGTGCTGCTGATGGGCTTCAGCGGCCTGGCAGTCAGCTTCTTCGGCACGGCGCTGGCCACCGAATACTGGATGCTGGTGGCGGTGCGCCTGTTCAGCGGCGCGATGCAGGCCAACGCGGCCGTCGCCAACGCCTACGTGGCCGACATCACGCCGCCCGAAGATCGAGCCAAGCGCTACGGCATGCTGGGCGCGATGTTCGGCTTGGGCTTCATCCTCGGGCCGGTGATTGGTGGGCTGCTGGGCGGCATCAACCTGCGGCTGCCGTTCTTTGTGGCCGGCACGCTGGCGCTGTGCAACTGGCTGTACGGCTTTTTCGTGCTGCCTGAATCGCTGCCCCCGGACCGGCGCCAGCCCTTCAGCTGGAAGAAGGTCAACCCTGTCGGTTCCTTGATTCACCTGATGGAACTGAAGGGCATTGGCGCGCTGCTCGTCGTCATTGCCTTTGCCTCGCTCGCCCAGTTCATCCTGCACACCACCTGGGCGCTCTACACCGAGCTGAAGTTCGGCTGGGACCCGGAGCAGATCGGCGCTTCGCTGTTTGCGGTGGGCGTGATGTCGGTGCTGGTGCAGGGCGTGCTGATCGGCCGCTTCACCAAGTGGATGCCGCTGGAGAAGCTGGCCATCGTCGGGCTGATCTCTTCATCGCTGTGCTATGCCGGCTGGGGCGCGGCCACCGAGGGCTGGATGATGTATGCGGTGATTGCCGCCAACGTCTTTGGCTTCGCGGCTGCCACCACGCTGCAAAGCCTGGTCTCGAACGCTGCCGACCCCAAATCCCAGGGCCAGACCATGGGCGCGGTGTCCGGCCTGTCCAGTCTGATGATGGTGCTCGCACCGGTCATCGGCCCCTTGCTGTTGAAGGAAGTCGCCCACCTGCCGCGTGGCGACTGGCGCATTGGCGCGCCTTACTACCTCTGCGCGCTGCTGCAGGCCCTGGCCACCGTGATGGCTGTGGTGCACTTCTCGCGCGTGCGCCGCGCTGCAAGCCGCGAAGCCCCTGCTTCGGCCTGAGAGCCCACACATTCCCCCGAATCTTTCCCGTCCTTTGAACGCCATGCACGACAAGATCCTGATCCTCGATTTCGGCTCCCAGGTCACCCAGCTGATCGCACGCCGTGTGCGCGAAGCCAACGTGTTCTGCGAGATCCATCCGAACGACGTGTCGGACGATTTCATCCGCGAGTTCGCACCCAAGGGCATCATCCTGTCGGGCAGCCACGCCAGCACCTACGAGGACCACGAACTGCGGGCGCCGCAGGCCGTGTGGGACCTGGGTGTGCCGGTGCTGGGCATCTGCTACGGCATGTTCGCGATGGCGGTGCAGCAGGGTGGTGAAGTGGAGCCGGCCGATCACCGCGAGTTCGGTTACGCCGAGGTGCGCGCGCATGGCCACACCGCGCTGCTGCAAGGCATTGAAGACTTCAGCACGGCTGAGGGCCACGGCATGCTGAAGGTCTGGATGAGTCATGGCGACAAGGTCACGGCGCTGCCGCCTGGCTTCAAGCTGATGGCCAGCACGCCCAGCTGCCCGATCGCCGGCATGGCGGATGAAAGCCGCGGCTATTACGGTGTGCAGTTCCATCCGGAAGTAACGCACACCGTGCAGGGCCGTGAATTGCTGAACCGCTTCGTGCTGGAGATCGCCAAGGCCAAGGCCGACTGGGTGATGGACAGCTATGTCGACGAAGCCGTGGCGCGCATCCGCGAGCAGGTGGGCGACGAAGAAGTCATCCTCGGCTTGTCCGGCGGCGTCGATTCTTCCGTCGCCGCGGCGCTGATCCACCGCGCCATCGGCGACCAGCTGACCTGCGTGTTCGTCGACCACGGCCTGCTGCGCCTGGACGAAGGCCGCATGGTGATGGAGATGTTCGCCGGCCGGCTGCATGCCAAGGTGGTGCATGTGGACGCCAGCGCGCAGTTCCTCGGCCACCTCGCGGGCGTGACCGACCCCGAGCAAAAGCGCAAGATCATCGGCCGCGAGTTTGTCGAAGTCTTCAAGGCCGAAGCCGCCAAGCTGAAGGCCGCCAATGCCTCGGCTAAAGGTGCCAAATGGCTGGCCCAAGGCACGATCTACCCTGACGTGGTCGAGAGCGGCGGCACCAAGACCAAGAAGGCCGTGACGATCAAGAGCCACCACAACGTAGGCGGCTTGCCGGAACAGCTGGGCCTGAAGCTGCTGGAGCCGCTGCGCGAGCTGTTCAAGGACGAAGTGCGCGAACTCGGCGTTGCGCTGGGCCTGCCGCACGACATGGTCTACCGCCACCCGTTCCCCGGCCCAGGCCTTGGCGTGCGCGTGCTGGGCGAAGTGAAGCCCGAGTACGTCACGCTGCTGCAACGCGCCGATGCGATCTTCATCGAGGAGCTGCGCGCCGCGGTGGACCCGGTCAGCGGCAAGAACTGGTACGAGCTGACCAGCCAGGCCTTCACCGTGTTCCTGCCGGTCAAGAGCGTGGGCGTGATGGGCGATGGGCGCACTTATGACTACGTGGTCGCGTTGCGTGCCGTGCAGACCAGCGACTTCATGACGGCCGACTGGGCCGAGCTGCCGTACAGCCTGCTGAAGAAGGTATCGGGCCGCATCATCAACGAAGTGCGCGGCATCAACCGCGTCACCTACGACGTGTCGAGCAAGCCGCCGGCAACCATCGAGTGGGAGTGAACTGATGCGGGGTGCGGGACTGATCGTGGTGTTGATCGCGCTGCTGGGTGCCGGCTGGCTGGTGCGTGAGCGGCTGAAGACGCCTGTCGCCGTGCCGGTGACGGTGCCCGTCACCGACGGCCAGGCCGTGCGGCAGGTGCCACCTGGCCAGGTGGCCAATGAGGTCGGCAAGCAAATTGACGCCGCGACGCTTCTGCATCAGCAGGCCCTGGAACGGGCCGACGCCGAAGGCGAGAAGCCCTGATGGCTTGATGGTGCGCGCGCACCAGCCACGCATGCATGGGAGGCACGGAAATGGGTAACGACGGTTTCGAGCAGATGTCCTTGCTGGGTGATGCGCCAGTGGCCAAGCCCGCGCTGAACCGGCTGTTTTTCGCGCTGATGCCGGACGAGCAGGACGCCGCGCGCCTGTTCCAGCTCGGCGCTGAGCTGCGCATGGCGCACGGCGTACGCGGCCGGCCCATCGGCGAGAACCGGCTGCACATCACGCTGCATCACCTGGGTGACTTTCCCGAGGTTCCGGAACTGATGGTGAACCGGGCCAGACAGGCAGGCGAAACGCTGGCCCACCCCACTTTTGCGTTGAGCTTCGACATCGTGATGAGCTTCGGCAAGCACAGCAGCAACCCACCGTTTGTGATGGTGGGCAGCGAAGAGAACCTGTCCGGCGTGATCTCGCTGCAGCGTGAGGTTGGCGTGCGCATGGCGCATGCCGGCCTGGCCCGCGAGGTTGAAAAGAGCTTCACGCCGCACATGACGCTGGCTTACGACCTGAAGACCGTGCCGGCGCAGGCGATAGCGCCCGTGAGCTGGCACGCGAGGGAGTTGGTGCTGGTGCACAGCCTCATCGGCCAGAGCGTGTACTTCGTGTTGGGACGCTGGCCCCTCAAACCCACAGCGTGAGCCGGGCAAACCTGCTGCGCAGCTCCTGAGAGATCCCATGAGCGAGTTTTCCGCATCTCTCGGCAAGGAGGCCACTCCAGCCGACGAAAACGCGATGCGACTGGCGCTGGACCAAGCGCAGAACGCCTGGCTGGTGGGCGAGGTGCCTGTGGGCGCGGTCATCATGCGCGATGGCCAGGTGATTGCCACCGGCTACAACCGGCCGATCACCACCCACGACCCGACCGCCCATGCCGAGTTGGTGGCGCTGCGGCACGCCGCACAGCTGCTGGAGAACTACCGGCTGCCCGAGTGCGAGATCTACGTGACCCTGGAGCCCTGCGCAATGTGCGCGATGGCGCTGATGCACGCCCGCTTCAAGCGCGTGGTGTTTGGTGCCCGGGATCCCAAGACCGGTGCCGCCGGCTCGGTGGTCGACCTGTTTGCTCAGCCGCAGCTGAACCACCACACGGCGCTGCAGGGCGGTGTGTTGGGCGAGGCCTGTGGCCAGGTGTTGCGCGAGTTTTTTGCCGAACGCCGCGCCCAACAGAAGGCCGTGCGCGCAGCCGACCAAGCCGACGCCGAAAGCACGCAGTCACCGGCCGCTGCACCGCGCGCTGCTTTGTTCAGCCCGCCTCGGTCCGCACCAGAAACAGCGCCTGAGCCTGTCATTCCGACGGGCGAGGCCACCGAATGGGTGCTCACGCCGCCGCCCGGCGCCGACGACATGCCCGAATTCACCGAACCCAACAGGAACCGCCCATGAGCGCCGCCAAGAAGAAGACCCCGCATGCCGACCAGGCGGCGCACGACCACGGGCAGGACCACGACGAACATGGACACGACCATCACCACGTGCACACGTCACCTTCCACGCTGACGATCTATTCGCCCGCCGGCGTGGTGCTGAAGAGCGCCGCGGTGAAGCTGGCCGCCAAGCGGCTGAAGGGCATGGGCTACCAGGTGACGGTGGACGCCAGCGCGCTGGCCAAGCACCAGCGCTTTGCCGGCGACGACGACTTCCGCCTGGCCACGCTGCACCGCATTGCCGAAGAAGCGCCGTCGGTCGCCATGGCCACGCGCGGCGGTTATGGCATGACGCGGCTGCTGGACCGGCTGGACTGGGCGCTGCTGGCCAAGGCAGCCGAGCAAGGCACACGCTGGGTCGGCTACAGCGACCTGACCGCGCTGCAGATGGGCTTGCTGACCCACACCGGCACCGCCAGCTGGTGCGGACCGATGGCGACCGATGACTTTGGCCGCGACGAACTGGACGAAGTCACACCGGACTGTTTCAACGAAGCCATGAGTGGAGAGCTGGAGGCCATCGGCTTTCGCACCGAGGCCGGCTTCGATGGCTTGGCCGAGAAGGGTGTGCTGTGGGGTGGCAACCTGACGGTGCTGTGCTCGCTGCTGGGCACCCGGCACTGGCCCAAGGTCAAGGGCGGCATCCTGTTCCTGGAAGACGTGGCCGAACATCCGTACCGGGTCGAGCGCATGCTGCTGCAGCTGCACCAGGCGGGCGTGCTGGCCGCGCAGAAGGCGGTGGTATTGGGGGCATTCAGCGACTGGCGCAAGTCGCCGATGGACCGCGGCTACAACCTGAAGACCGTCGTCGCCTACCTGCGCGAGGTCACGAAGACGCCGGTCCTGACCGGGCTGCCATTCGGGCATGTGCCGACCAAGGTGACGATGCCGATGGGCCACAAAGTCCAGCTGCTGGTACAGGCACGGGACGTGCTCATCGGTTGGCACTGACGCTGCGTTGCGTTAGCCGGTCCGCCGCGTTGCCCCTCGGTAAACCCTGAGCGGCAGGCACCGCGACGGTGCCTAGAATTTTCGCTTCGCCTCGCGTTTGGGTGCACCAAAAGTGCGCCTGACGGGAGGCTTGTGTTTTGTGCGTGCGTGCGTGGTCATCGATGCTGCCGTGCGTGCTTGAAGGAGTGACCGCATGCGCGGTGTGTTGGGCGCCGCAGTTTGGCGCTGGGTGGTGCTGGGCGTGCAGGCGACGATGGCCGCCGCCGCTTTGGCCAGTTTGACCGCCTGTGGCAACAGCCCCTTTCCGCTGGGCGCGGAAAAAGAGAACACGCTGTTTTATGCCTTTGAGGAGCGCTCCCCGCGCTACCTGGACCCGGTCGCCTCGTACTCCAATCCGGAGTCGGCCTTCACGATGGCCATCTACGAGCCGCTTTACGGGTACCACTATCTGAAGCGGCCGTATGAGCTGGAGGGCAAGGCCGCCGCCAAGGTCGTCAAGCCGCGCTACCTGGACGCCGCCGGCCACGAGTTGCCGGCCGACGCTGCCGCCGAGCACATTGCAGAGAGCGTCTACGACATTCCGATCCGCCACGGCATGCGCTACGCGCCGCATCCGGCCTTCGCCAAGGATGCGCAAGGGCAGTACCTCTACCACCACATGACGCGTGCCCAGGTCGGCGAGAAGCATTCGCCCTGGGAATTCGAGCACACGGACACCCGCGAGGTGGAGGCCGAGGATTTCGTCTACACCTTGAAGCGCCATGCAACGACACGCATCGAGGCGCCGGTCTTCGCGGTGTTTGCCGAATACGTGCTGGGCCTGAAGGACTATGCCGAGCTGATCAAAAAGGAAGACGCCAAGCTGCTGGCCGGACTGCCGGAAGACCTGCAGGACAAGCCCTTCCTGGACTTCCGCAAATGGCCACTGGCGGGGGCTCAGGCGCTGGACAAGTACACACTGCGGGTTCGCCTGAAGGGCAAGTACCCGCAGTGGAACTACTGGATGGCGCTGCCCTTCGTCGCGCCGCTGCCGTGGGAGGCAGACGCCTTCTACTCTCAGCCCGGCATGACCGAAAACGGCCTGTCGTTGAACCAGTGGCCGGTGGGCTCGGGCCCGTTCATGATGACCACGTTCGAGCGTGATCGCCTGCACGTGATGAAGCGCAACCCGAACTACCGGGCCGACGACTTCTACCCCTGCGAAGGCCAGCCCGAAGACAAGGCCGCCGGCCTGCTGGACGACTGCGGCAAGCGCCTGCCGTTCATCGACACGCTTTACGTGCAGATGGAAAAGGAAAAGGAAGGGCGCAAGGGCAAGTTCCGCCAGGGCTACCTGGACATGCCCGAGATCGAGCGGCCCGAATGGGGCGTGGACTTCCGCAACGACATGGAAGAGTCCGACGCGGTGAAGCAGGAGTACGAGGCCCGCGGCTTCCAGTTCCCGCTCAGCACCGACATCACCAACTGGTATGTGGGCTTCAATATGCTGGACCCGGTGGTCGGCACCGGCGGTACGCCGGAAGAAGTCATCAAGCACCGCAAGCTGCGCCAGGCGGTCTCCATTGCCATCGACTGGGAAGAGGGCTATGGCCGCATCTTCAAGCACAAGGGCGGCGTGGCGGCGATGGGCCCGATCCCGCCAGGCGTGTTCGGCTCGCACGAGGGCCAACCCGGCTTCTACAACCCTGTGACGCACAAGCTGGTCGACGGCAAGCCGGTACGGCGCTCAATCGAAGATGCGAAGCAGTTGCTGGCCGAAGCCGGCTACCCCGGCGGTCGCGACGCCATCACCGGCAAGCCGCTGGTGCTGAACTACGACTTCCAGCGCGTGGTCACGCCCGAGTTCAAGGCCGAGAACGACTGGATGGTGCGGCAGTTCGCCAAGCTGGGCATTCAGCTGGAGATTCGCGCGACCGACTTCAACCAGTTTCAGGACAAGACCCTCAAGGGCAAGCACCAGCTGTTCTGGGCCGGCTGGCTGGCCGACTACCCGGACGCCGAGAACTTCCTGTTCCTGCTCTACGGGCCCAACGCCAAGTCCAAGACCCAGGGCGAAAACACCGCGAACTACGAGAACCCGGCCTTCGACAAGCTGTTCCGCGAGCTGCAGTCGCTGGATGACGGGCCGCGCAAGCAGCAGGTGGTTGACGAGATCTACAAGATCACGCAAGAGGACGCTCCCTGGTCCTTCGGCTACATCCCGTGGGGCGGTTTGGCCTTCCAGCCCTGGGTGCACAACGGCAAGCCCAGCATCCTGGTGCGCGACATGGTGCGGTACTACCGAGTGGACCCTGCCATGCGCGCAAAGCTGCAGGCCGAATGGAACCACCCGATCTACTGGCCACTGGCTTTGCTGGCGCTGCTGGCGGTCGCGCTGGCCTGGGTGGCGCGGCGCAGCTTCAAGGCGCGCGAGCTGGCAACCGCCCGTGGCACGACAGGCGAGGGCGCAGCGCCCTCGCTGTCAACTTCTTCCAACCCTGGCTGAGCGCGACATGTGGAACTACCTGGTGCGCCGGCTGAGTTACGGCGTGTTGATCCTGGTGGGTGTGAACCTGCTGACCTTCTTCCTGTTCTTCACCGTCAACACGCCGGACGACATGGCCCGCTTGAACATTGGCGGCAAGCGCGTCACGCAAGTGCAGATCGACAAGTGGAAGGGCGAGCGTGGCTACGACAAGCCGCTGTACTGGAACGCCGCCGGGCAGGGCGCCGAGCAGCTCACGCACACGGTGTTGTGGGAGCGCTCGATCTCGCTGATGCTGCTGGACTTCGGCCGCTCCGACTCGGCGCGCAGCATGGACATTGGCTACGAGATCAAGACCCGCATGGGCGTGAGCCTGACGCTGGCGGTGCCGATCTTCTTGCTGCAGGTCATTGCCAGCACCGGCTTCGCGCTGCTGCTGGTGTTCTTCCGGCATTCGCGCATCGACTTCTGGGGCACGGTGGTCTGCGTGCTGATGCTGTCGATCTCCAGCCTGTTCTACATCATCGTCGGCCAGTTCCTGTTCTCGCGCGTGCTGCGGCTGGTGCCGCTGTCGGGCTATGCGGGCGGGCTGGACATGGTCAAGTTCCTGG
Source organism: Ideonella azotifigens (assembly GCF_006519715.1). GTDB lineage: Bacteria > Pseudomonadota > Gammaproteobacteria > Burkholderiales > Burkholderiaceae_C > Ideonella > Ideonella azotifigens. The sequence continues at coordinate 7,139 of NZ_VIDT01000043.1, read as the reverse complement.
TGCTGCCGGTGCTGCTGTCGCTGCTGTCGCGGCTGGGCACCGAGGCCCGGCTGTACCGCGTGATGTTCCTGGAGGAAATGGGCCGCGACTACGTGCGCACCGCGCGCGCAAAGGGCCTTTCGGAAGCGGTGGTGCTGTGGCGCCATGTGCTGCGCAACGCGCTGATTCCCATCATCACCAGCGCCGGCTCGTACCTGCCGTATGTGTTCCTCGGCAGCCTGGTGTTCGAGAGCTTCTTCGGCATCCCCGGACTCGGCGCTTTCGTGATCGACGGCATTGCCGGACAGGACTTCGCCATTGTGCGGGTGATGGTCTTCCTGGGCGCGCTGCTGTATGTGCTGTCGAACGCGCTGATCGACGTGATCTACACCTGGGTCGATCCCCGGGTGCGGCTGGCTTGACGGCCCTCAGGAAGTGAATGACATGGGTTTCAAGCTGGTCATCCTCTGGACCGACATCGCGCTGTGGTTGATGGCGCTGTCAGTCGCGGTCTACGCCGTGCGCCTGCGCGGCCTGCCGCAGAGCCGCAGCAAATGGCAGCGTGTTTTGCACGATCCGGCCGCGCTGTCGGCCGGCTTCGTGCTGCTGCTGTTTGTCCTCGTCACCTTGCTGGACAGCGTGCATTTCCGACGGACGTTGCCGACCAATCCGGCCACAGTGAGCACGGGCCACGCGGTCTACTACGACGCCACCACCAGCTCGTTGCTGGACGAGGCCTTGCACCACCTGCGCGCCACCCGCGAAGCCACCTACAGCGCGCCGCTGGCCACGCATGCGCACACGCGCGACGCGGTGACGGTCAACGGCGAGATCCAGCGCATCTATCCGCGGCTGCAGTTCGGCGGTGCGCACCTGGCTGATACTGTGCGCGACTGGGCAGGGGACGTGACGCGTCGGGTGCTGGCCGGGCTTGGCATCGGTCTGCTGGCATTCGTGGGCCTGGCCGTGGCGCTGGCTGCCACCTTGCGCCGCGCGCACGGTGGCCTCGGTCCGGCCTGGCAGGCCCTGTGGCGCGGTCACACGGCGCTGCCGCTGCGGCCGCTGCTGGCCACCTTGATGGCGCTCTGCGCCGTGATCGGGCCCGTCACCGCGCTGGCCGGTGGTTACCACGTGATGGGCACCGACCGCACCGGCAACGACGTGCTGCTGCTGGCGCTCAAAAGCGTGCGCACGGCCTTCGTGATCGGCGCCTTGTCGACCCTGGCCACGCTGCCGCTGGCCATCGTGCTGGGCGTGCTTGCGGGTTACTTCAAGGGTTGGGTGGACGAGGTGATCCAGTACCTCTACACGACGCTCAGCTCGGTGCCCAGCGTGTTGCTGATTGCCGCCTGCGTGCTGATGGTGCAGGTCTTCCTGGACAAGAACCCCGACCTGTTCGAAACCGGCCTGGAGCGGGCCGACCTGAAGACCTTCCTGCTCTGCGTGATCCTCGGCCTCACAGGCTGGGCCACGCTGTGCCGCCTGGTGCGCGCCGAGACGCTGAAACTGCGCGAACTGGACTTCGTTCAGGCGGCGACTGCCTTCGGCGTCAGCCACTGGCGCATCATGGCGCGCCACATCGTGCCCAACGTGATGCACCTGGTGCTGATCACCACCGTGCTGAGCTTCTCGGACCTGATCCTCTACGAGGCAGTGCTGACCTACGTTGGCGTGGGCGTGGATCCGTCCACCAGCAGCTTCGGCGGCATGATCAACCTGGCCCGCAACGAGATGAGCCGCGACCCTGTCGTCTGGTGGTCTTTCAGCGCTGCCTTCTTCTTCATGGTGACGCTGGTGCTGGCGGCCAACCTGTTTGCCGACGGCGTGCGCGATGCGTTCGATCCGCGGGCCCGCGCCTTCCGCGTGCGCCTTGTCCCAAAGAAGCCCACCATTGCCTGAGCCGCACCGATGCTGAAGATTGACGAACTGAACGTTCAGCTGGATGCGGAAGCCGGCCTGGTACAGGCCATCGACCAACTCACGCTGTGCATAGAGCGTGGCGAAACGCTGGCGTTGGTCGGCGAGTCCGGCTGCGGCAAGAGCATGACCGCGCTGGCACTGATGCGGCTGCTGCCGGACAACGGCCGCGTGGTGGCCGGCAGCGTGGCGCTGGAAGGGGCCGACACGCTGGCCCTGCCGGAGCTGCAGATGCGCGCGGTGCGTGGCGGCCGCATCGGCATGATCTTCCAGGAGCCTTCGACCAGCCTGAATCCTGTGATGCGCGTGGGCGACCAGATCGTCGAGTCCATCGAGGCACACACCTCGCTGCGCGGCGCCGCGGCACGCGCACGGGCACTGGACTGGCTGCGCCGTGTCAGCATCCCCGAGCCCGAACGCCGCATGGACGACTACCCGTTCCGCATGAGCGGCGGGCAGAAGCAGCGCGTGATGATTGCGATGACGCTTGCGGCCGAGCCCGACTTCCTGGTCGCCGACGAACCCACCACCGCACTCGACGTGACAATCCAGGCGCAGGTGCTGGACCTGCTGCGCCAGTTGCAGGCCGAGACCGGCCTGGGCATGCTGCTAATCACGCACGACCTCGCCGTGGTTGCCGGCATGGCGCACCGTGTGGCGCTGATGTACGCCGGCCAGATCATTGAAACCGCCGACGCGCAAAGCTTCTTCTCCGCGCCCAAGCACCCGTATGCCCAAGCCCTGTTGCGGGCACTGCCCGATGCGCATCGCCGGGGTCAGGCCTTGGCCGCAATCCCCGGAACGGTGCCCGCGCTGACACAAAGCTTTCACGGTTGCCGCTTCGAGCCACGCTGCGCCCTCGCAGAAGCCGCCTGCGCCCAGACACGGCCCGCACTATGGGCCCAGCCAGGCACCCGTTCGGTGCGTTGCATCCTGTACACGCCAGGGCGTGAACAAACCGTCCATGAGGTTGAACCAGCAGCGGCGGCTGTCGAAGTGGCCCCCTCGGCGTCGACGAAAGCCCCTGGAGCTGCCAACGTGGTGCTTGACGTGCAGTCACTGCATGTGCGCTACCCCATTCGCGGCGGGCTGCTGCAACGCGTGCGCGGGCACTTCGATGCGGTCGCCGGCGTCTCGTTCCAGGTCAGGGCAGGGCAGACGCTGGCCTTGGTCGGCGAAAGCGGCTGCGGCAAGACGACCACCGGCAAGGCCGTCGTGCAACTGCTGCGGCGCATGGCCACGACCCAGGGCCGCGCGCTGCTGGACGGCCAGGACCTGTTCGCCATGAACTCGCAGGCGCTGCAGCGCGCGCGCCGCGAAGTCCAGATCATCTTCCAGGACCCATTTGCCTCGCTGAACCCGCGCATGCGGGTGTTCGACATCCTCGAAGAAGGCCTGCTGGCCCTGCGGCCCGATCTGGACGCCGCTCAGCGGCGCGCCCGTCTGCTAAACCTCACCGACCAGGTCGGCCTGCGTGCCGAAGCGCTGGCGCGCCATCCGCACGAATTCTCGGGCGGCCAACGCCAGCGCATAGCCATCGCCCGAGCACTCGCGGTGCAGCCGCGCCTCATCGTTTGCGACGAGCCCACCTCTGCACTGGACGTGTCGGTGCAGGCGCAGATCCTGAACCTGCTGCTCGATCTGCAGCGCGACACCGGCGTCGCATTCCTCTTCATTACGCACAACATCGGCGTGGTCGAGTACATCGCCGACGAGGTCGCCGTGATGCAGGCCGGGCGGATCGTTGAGCAGGGCTCATGCGAGGCCGTTCTGCAACACCCCGCACATGTCTATACAAGGCGTCTGATCGACGCCGTACCCCGCCTGAACGCCGCTGCTAAGGCGGCAGTTGCAGCGAAATAGCAACAAAAATCCACCGAAAATTGCAAAGAGGGTTTGTGGGGGTGGGGACCAAAAAGACCTTCAGTGACAATCAATTTACACGTTCCTGGAGCGAGGACATCATGGCTTCACAAGACCGGCATGTGCCTTGCTTCTGAAATGGGTCTATCGATCAACCTTTCTGGAGAGAAGTCAGTGGCTCAAATGAAAAATTCTTCCACCCTGTGGCGGCGGTCAGCTGTCGCTGTGGCGGTCGGCCTCAGCGTCATGTCCGGCGCGGTCTACGCGCAATCTACCGCCGTTGGCTCGGTGTACGGTCAGGTTGCAACGGGTGCCGGTACCCAAATCGTCATTGAAAACGCGGCTGTGGGCTTCAAGCGCACGGTGACCGTTGGCGAAGGCGGTCGATTCCAAGCCAATAACCTGGCTCCCGGCCATTACCAGATTCAACTGGTGAAGGACGGCAAGGTCGTTTCGACGGCTGAATTGGACGTTTTGGCGGGCCAAGGTGCTGAAGCCGTATTCGCAGGCGCCGGCAACGCCACCCAAACCGTGCAGGTGGTTGGCAAGCTGCGCGGCATTGACACCTCCAATACCGTCAACGCTTCCGTCTTCACCGCCAAGCAACTGGATGCTATCCCGGTTGCCAGCAAAGACGTCAACGGCATTGTGGCCCTCGCGGCCAACACGACCAAGGCCGACGCGCGTTATTCCGGCGGTATCAGCATCGGTGGTGGCGCTCCCTCGGAAAACTCGTACTACATCAACGGTTTCCCCGTTACGAACGCACTGACGCAGTTGGGCTCGATGGAACTGCCATTTGGCGCCATCCAGCAGGCCCAGGTGCAAACCGGTGGTTTCGGTGCTGAGTTTGGTCGCTCGGTGGGTGGCGTGGTGAACATCATCACCAAGAGCGGCACCAATGAATGGCACGGCGGGGTCGATGTCACGATCGAGCCGAACTCGCTGCGTTCGAATCCGAAGAATATTTATTATCCGAAGAATGGCGCGGCCACCGACGGAACTGAATATTTCTATCGCAAGGACAACTATCGTCAAGAGACCAGCTACGGCGCGTACGTTGGCGGCCCGTTGGTTGAGGACAAGCTGTTCATGTTCGTGGCGGCGGATGTCACCAAGCTGAACACCAAGGCGGTCAACTCCACCCCAGGCTCCTCTGCAGTCTCGACCACGGGTTGGCTTGAATCGCAGAATACCAACACCCGTTATCTGGGTAAGTTCGACTGGTACCTGACTTCCGATCACCATTTGGAAGCCACCCTGATCGGCGACAACTACAAGACGACGGACGATTATTTCGGCTACGACTACGCAGCGCACAAGAAGACCAACTACGTCTTCAGCCAGTATTCGAAGAACCTGTCCGACTACACCACCGGTGTGGGCGGCGATGCCCAAGTCCTGAAGTACAGCGGCCAGATTACGTCCGATTTTCTGTTGACGGCTTTGTATGGCCAAAGCAGCAGCCCGCACAAGCAAGGCTACAGTTTCCAGCCGACGGACCCGGAAACTTTCATTCCGACCGATGCTGACAGGAATCCAAACCTGACTTACCCGACCAACCCGGCCAATCCGCTTCCCGGCGGTACTACCGGTATCGGCAATGATGCGAAGGAAACCACCAAATCATTCCGATTCGACCTCGAATACCAGCTGGGTGATCACCTGATCCGTGCAGGTCTGGATGAAAATCGGCTGAAGTCCAAGAACGCGGGCGACAGCTACGACAATGTGGGTGGTTCTTACTGGCGTTACTATCACACCACTAACGGCAACTATTCCGGCGCAGGCCCCAGCACCCGGATCAGCCTGATCGACGCCGGCGCAGTGCCTGTGAACGGCACGTACTATTACGCTCGTCAGCGCCATTTTGACACCGTCACGAATGCAGATTCGAACCAGTCGGCGCAATACATTGAAGACCGCTGGCAAGTGACGAAGGAAGTGCTGCTGACGGCTGGCGTGCGTCGCGAATCCTTCGAAAACAAGAATGGTGATGGTGATACCTTCCTGAAGATGGACGGTTTCTTCAGCCCGCGTTTGTCGGCATCGTGGGATGTGCTCGGCAACTCGTCGCTGAAGGTCTACGGCTCTGCCGGCCGCTACAGCCTGCAAATCCCGACGCACGTGGCCGTGCGTGGCGCCAGCCGCTCGCTGTTCGTTGACCAGTACTTCGCCTACACCGGCGTTGATCCAGTAACGGGTGCGCCGACTGGCCTGACTGCGCTGAACAGTGAGCCGTACTCGTCCAACAATGAATACGGTCAGGCCAAGAACCCTAAGACCGTGGCGGCTCAGGACATGAAGCCGACCTATCAGGATGAACTGACCCTGGGTGTTGAAGGCGCGTTGACGCAGGGCTTGGTCGGCGGCGCGAAGGTCACCTACCGCAAGCTGAAGCAGACCATCGACGACTTCTGCGACTACCGTCCGTTCTATGCCTATGCTGATGCGAACGGCATCGACACGAGCAACTACGGTGGCTTCGGTTGCGCGACCTTCAATCCGGGCAGCGACAATACCTTCCTGGTGGACTATGCCGGTGACGGCACCCTGACCAAGGTGAAGCTCAAGGCTGCCGACATCGGTGTGCCGAAGCCGAAGCGTACCTACTTTGCCCTTGACCTGTTCCTGGAACACCCGTTCAGCGATGGCTGGTACGGCAAGATCAACTACACGTATTCCAAGAACAAGGGCAACACCGAAGGCCAGACCAAGTCCGACAATGCCCAGACCGATGTGGCTGTAACTTCGACTTGGGACTTCAAGGAGCTGATGGAAGGCTCGTATGGCTATCTGCCGAACGATCGCACCCACCAGATCAAGGGCTACGGCTACTATCAGCTGACGCCTGAATGGGGCTTTGGCACGACCATGGTGCTGGAATCGGGACGTCCGAAGAACTGCTTCGGCGATTACGGTGGCACGGGCACCGACATTGGCGGTGGCGGATACGGCGCAGTGTTCTTCTATTGCGACGGTGTTGCAACGCCGCGTGGTTCGCAAGGCCGCCTGCCTTGGAGTACCGCTCTGGACCTGAACGCTGTGTACAAGCCTGATTACGTGAAGGGTCTGGCGCTCCGCGTGGACGTTTTCAACGTGTTCAACCGTCAAACCGCTCGCGTGATCGACGAAGCTCACGACTCGTCAGCCACTTACGGCGCTGGCGTGGTCAACCCGGCCTATGGCCGAGTGATCAGCTACTCGGATCCTCGCAAGTTCCGCCTGACGGCCCAGTACGACTTCTGATTTGATTGCTGCTTAGCAGTTAGCAAATCAAACAAAAACCGCAGCCTAGGCTGCGGTTTTTTTACGCCCATTGAATAAGTGACGGTAAGCGGTCAATAGACCCCGTCCTTGAGCCATCGGCTGTGAGCTGG
>NZ_VIDT01000429.1 GCF_006519715.1 Ideonella azotifigens | reverse complement strand
GCCCAACCACATCGTCCAGTTCCGCCTGCAGGATGGCCTCGGCCTCCAGGTCCACGTCCATGCCCGGCGTCTGCCAGTCCCGCACCGTGTCGATGGCGCGCCGGCCGTGCAGCGTGTGCCCCACTGCCACTGGATCCAGCCCATGCTTCAAGGCCCACTGGCCCCACACGCGGTTGACCACCGCAATGCTGTTGAGCAGCGTGCCGTCCATGTCGAACAGGAAGGCCGCGAACTTGGTTTGCGTCAGTGTCGAAATCACCCAGGGCATCCGGTGAGTGGAAACCCGGCATCTTAGAGGCAGGACAATCCCGGCCAGACCCAGCAGACCCGACAGGCCCTTTCATGAAACTCGCAGTGGATGTTCACCTTGACGGCACCGGTGGCCAGGCCGCGGCCGTGGCGTTTGACGAATGGGGTGCGGCCGAAGCGGAGCGTACCTTCGTGACTCGCGTGGCGGCGCTGGACAAGCCGGCGAAAGGCGAGCCGGACTTGCGCGAGCTGCATGCCATCCTGGAGCTGCTGCGCCAGCATGCGCTGCAGCCCGAGGTGATCCTGATCGACGGCTTTGTGTTCCTGGACGCCCAGGACACGCCTGGCCTGGGCCAGCGGCTTTACCAGGCGCTGGGCGGGCGGGCGGCGGTGGTCGGGCTGTCGAAGACGGCCATGGCCGACACGCCAGCGCAGTTCGAGCTGTACCGCGAGGAAGAGGCCAAGCCGCTGATCATCACCAGCGTGGGGCTGGACCTTGGCTCGGCCAAGGCGCGGGTGCGGGCCATGCACGGCAGGCGCCGCGTGCCCACGCTGATGAAGCTGGTGGCCAGGCTGGCCAAGGGCAGCGCGGAAGCTTGAAGCTGCGCGCCCTCGGCAGGGACTCAGCGCGCGGTGGGTGCGCCGTTGCCCATCTTCCAGTCGTTGCACTGGAAGTAGCCTTTTTCGGTGAAGAAGTCGGCCAGGCTGCCGTCGCCGTGCACCATGGTGCCGCTGGTGCAGACCAGCACCGCCGAGGAGTTGGACTCCTCCTTCAGCCGGTTGCCCGCGTTCATGGAGTCCGCGGTGAACCGGCTCAGCGGGAACAGCAGCGACAGCACGCCCGCAGCCACCGCGAGGATGACGATGGCCCGGCGAAGCTCGCTGCGGGATTCATTGCCGGCATGGGGATGCCGGCGGTCGTAGGTGCGGGTAGAAGATGGCATGGCGTCTGGCAGCGTCTGTTGAAGGGCTGTGAGGCGGCAAAGGACCGATCAAAACTGCAAACCGGCAAGCTGCATCGGATCAGCCCCGCTCATCGGCACAAGGGCGACCGACTGAAGTCCTTTCTGAAGCCCCCGAATGTAAAAAATGGCCTGTCGGCGCTGGCCCACCATTTGCCTTGATTTCGCAGGCCCGGCCCCGACGTGGCAAGCTGCGCCCACGCCTTGCCCACTGGTGCTGTGACCTCTCCTCACGACTTCCACCCCGCCGTCCAGGCCTGGTTCGACCAGACCTTCCCTGCGCCCACGCCCGCGCAGGCGGCCGCATGGCCGGCCATCCAGCGCGGGCAGCACACCCTCGTGGCCGCGCCCACCGGTTCCGGCAAGACGCTCACCGCCTTCCTCGCCGCGCTGGACGATCTGGTGCGCCGGGGTTTGGCCAACCATGGCCTGCCAGACGAATGCGCCGTCGTCTACGTCTCGCCGCTGAAGGCGCTGTCCAACGACATCCGGCTGAACCTCGAAGCGCCGCTGGCCGGCATCCGAAAACAGCTGACAAAGCTCGGCCTGCCGGACGTCAACATCCGCACCGCCGTGCGCACCGGCGACACGCCCGCCACCGAGCGCCAGCAGGCGCTGCGCCGGCCGCCGCATGTCTTCGTCACCACGCCCGAATCGCTCTACGTGCTGATGGGTTCGGCCTCGGGCCGCAAGCTGCTGGGCACGGTGCGCACGGTGATCGTCGACGAGATCCATGCGCTGGCCGCGAGCAAGCGCGGTAGCCACCTGGCGCTGACGCTGGAGCGGCTGCAGGCGCTGTGCAACGCCTCGCTGGTGCGCATCGGCCTGTCGGCCACGCAAAAGCCGATCGACGAGGTCGCCCGCTTTCTCACCGGCGGCAAACCCTGCGAGATCATCGACATCGGCTACACCCGCCAGCGCGACCTGGCGCTGGAACTGCCGCCCACGCCGCTCAGCGTCGTCATGTCCACGGACCAGTGGGACCAGGTCTACGACCGCATCCAGCAACTCGTTGCCACGCACCGCACAACCCTGGTTTTCGTCAACACCCGGCGCATGGCCGAGCGCGCCGCGCGCCACCTGGGCGAGCGGCTTGGCAAGGAAGCGGTGGCCGCGCACCACGGCAGCCTGTCCAAGGAAGCCCGGCTGCTGGCCGAGCAGCGCCTGAAGGCCGGCGAGCTGCAGGTGCTGGTGGCCACGGCCTCGCTGGAACTGGGGCTGGACATTGGCGACGTGGACCTGGTCTGCCAGCTCGGCTCGCCGCGCGCCATCGCCAGCTTCCTGCAGCGGGCAGGCCGCGCCGGCCACCACGTGGGCGGCGTACCCAAGGCCCGGCTGTTCCCGCAGTCGCGCGACGAATTGGTGGAATGCGCCGCGCTGCTGGACGCCGTGAATCGCGGCGAGCTGGATGCCCTGCACGTGCTGCCTGCGCCGCTGGACGTGCTGGCCCAGCAGATCATTGCCGAGGTGGCCTGCCAGGAATGGCATGAAGACGCGCTGTTCGAGCTGGTGCGCCGCGCCTGGCCTTACCGGGACCTCACTCGCGAGCGCTTCAACGAAGTCGTGCGCATGGTCTCCGAAGGCTTCACCACCCGCCAGGGCCCGCGCGCCGGCTATGTGCACCGTGACGCCGTGCACCACCAGCTGCGCGAGCGCAAGGGTGCGCGCATGACGGCCCTCACCTCCGGCGGCACCATCCCCGAGTCCGGCGACTACACCGTGGTGCTGGAACCGCAGGCCGACAAGATCGGCAGCGTCAACGAAGACTTCGCGGTCGAGAGCATTGCCGGCGATGTGTTCCAGCTCGGCAACACCAGCTACCGCATCCTGCGTGTGCAGCCCGGCGTGGTGCGGGTGGAAGACGCGCAGGGCGCCGCGCCCAACATCCCGTTCTGGCTCGGCGAGGCGCCCGGCCGCACAGCCGAACTCTCGTTTGCCGTCTCCCGCCTGCGGGCCGACTTCGAGCGCCAATGGCTGGCCGGCACGCCGGAAGAAGCCGTCACCTGGGCGCGGGACACACTGGCGCTGGACGATGCTGCCGCGCGCCAATTGGTGGACTACCTGGGCCGCAGCCTGGAAGCGCTCGGCGTGCTGCCCACCCAGCAGCGCGTGGTGATGGAGCGCTTCTTCGACGAGAGCGGCGGCATGCAGCTGCTGATCCACTCGCCGCGCGGCAGCCGGCTCAACCGCGCCTGGGGCCTGGCGCTGCGCAAGCGCTTCTGCCGCCAGTTCAACTTCGAGCTGCAGGCCGCGGCGACCGAAGATGCCATCGTGCTGTCCCTCTCCACCAGCCACAGCTTCCCGCTCGAAGAAGTGGCGCGCTACCTGAACAGCAAGACGGCCCTGCATGTGCTCACGCAGGCGCTGCTGGACGCGCCGCTGTTCGGCGTGCGCTGGCGCTGGAACGCCACTACAGCCCTCGCGCTGCCGCGCATGCGCGGTGGCCGCAAGGTCGCGCCGCAGCTGCAGCGCATGAAGTCCGAAGACCTGCTGGCGGCGGTCTTCCCGGACCAGGTCGCCTGCCTGGAAAACATCGTCGGCGAACGCGAGATCCCCGACCATCCCCTCGTCGCCCAGACGCTGGACGACTGCCTGCACGAAGCCATGGACGCCGAAGGCTGGCTGGCCGTGCTGCGCCAGCTCGAAGCCGGCGAGCTGGAAGTCATTGCGCGCGACCTGACCGGCCCTTCGCCGCTGGCCGCCGAAGCGCTGAACGCCAAGCCTTACGCCTTCCTGGACGACGCCCCGCTGGAAGAGCGCCGCACGCAAGCCGTGCAGAACCGCCGCTACAGCGACCCCGAAAGCGCAGACGACCTGGGCCGGCTGTCGCCCGAAGCAATAGAAGCCGTGCGCGACGAGGCCTGGCCCCGCGCCCGCGACGCCGACGAAATGCACGAGGCCCTCAACGCGCTCGGCCTGATCAGCGACAGCGAGGCCGCCGCCAACCCCGGATGGCCAGGCTGGCTCGCCGCACTGGCCCGCGCCAGCCGCGCCACGCGCCTGTCCAACGGCTTGTGGACAGCCGCCGAACGGCTGGCCGAGGCGCAGGCGCTGTACTCCGAAGCCACGCTGCATCCGCCACTGAAAGCGCTACCTGAATACGCCACCACAGGCCCGCGCGAAGACATTCTGCGCGAACTGGCGCGCGCCCGCCTCGGCGGCCTGGGCCCGGTCACGCAGGCCACGCTGGCGGCCAGCCTGCAACTGCAGCCCGGCGAGGTCGAAAACGCGCTGCTGCGGCTGCAAAGCGAAGGCTCGGTGATGCAGGGGAGATTCACGCCTGGCACCTTGGAAGTGGAATGGTGCGAGCGGCACTTGCTGGCCCGAATTCATCGCTACACGCTCAAGCGCCTGCGCCAGGAGATCGAGCCGGTCGAGCCGCGGGACTTCGCGCGCTTCCTGTTCGACTGGCAGCAGGTCGGCCCAGCCCACCAGGTCGAAGGTCCCGAGGCGCTGCCCGCGGTGCTGGCCCAGCTCGAAGGCTATGAAGCGCCGGCCGGCCAATGGGAAGCCGAGATCCTGCCGGCCCGCGTGCGGGACTACAGCAGCACCTGGCTGGACGACCTTTGCACCGCAGGTCGCACCACCTGGACCCGCCTGCGCCCCACCGCGACGAGCGGCGGCAAAGGCGGCAGCGTCAGCGG
>NZ_VIDT01000428.1 GCF_006519715.1 Ideonella azotifigens | reverse complement strand
CGCGTTTGCCGCCGTGAGCTGGGCGCCTTTGCAAGGCTGGCATGGCGGCGCGGAGGCCCGCTACGTGAGCCGCGTGTTTGTCAACGATGCCAACAGCGACGCCGCGCCAGGCTATGCAACGGCAGCGGTCAACGCTGGCTATGCCGTGACGGCCGGCGCTTGGCAGCTGGACGGTTTCGCGCGCATCGACAACCTGTTTGCCCGCCGCTACGTCGGCTCGGTGATCGTCAACGAAGGCAACAGCCGCTTCTTCGAGCCGGCGCCAGGGCGCACCTGGTGGGCGGGCGTGTCGGGCAGCCTGCGGTTTTGACTCAGCGGCTGGCAGCGATCATCGCGTCCAGCTGGCCGTCGTTCGAAGCCTCGGGGCGGATGCGGGTGCGGCTGCGGCGGCCGTCCACCGAAACCGCGGCCTCGCCGTGGATCGTCACGCGGCGCACCAGGCGCGGCTGGTTGCCGTAGTCGTTGATCGCGAAATGCTGGGTCGCGCGGTTGTCCCACATCGCGATGTCGCCGACCTGCCACTGCCAGCGCACGGTGTTCTCCAGCCGCGTCACGCGGTTCTGGAACAGCTCGAACAGCCGTGCCGACTCGGTGCTGGACAAGCCGATGATCTTCTTCAGGAAGTGGCCCAGCAGCAGCGCACGTTCGCCGCTGACCGGGTGCACATGCACCAGCGGATGCTCGGCCTCGAAGACGTCCGAGACAAAGACTTCCTTGTGGTGGCGCAGCCGCTGCTCCTCGACCTGCGCGCGCTCCGCGCCGTAGTCGTAGTCGTTGCCATGCACCGCCCACAGCCGGTCGGCCAGCAGCTTCAGGTCTTCGGGCAGATGCTGGTAGGCCGCGGCGGTGTTGGCCCAGACGGTGTCGCCGCCGTAGGCTGGCGCGACCACATTGCGCAGGATGGAGATCTTCGGGAAGGCTTCGACGAAAGTCACGTCGGTGTGCCAGGAATCGGCCCGGCCGCCGCCCTTGGAGGCGTCCAGCTCGAACAGCTTGGTGCCTTCGCGCGCGGGCACGGTCGGGTGGGCCACCGTGCGGCCAAAGCGCGCGCCAAAGGCCTGGTGCCGCTCGTCGTCCAGCTGGACCTGGCCGCGGAAGAACAGCACCTTGTGGCGCACCAGAGCGGCCTCGATGTCGGCGATCACGGCCGCGTCCAGGTCGGGCGTGAGCGTCAGGCCCTGCACCTCGCCGCCGATGCGGCCGGCAATGCGGCGCACCTGCAGGTGCTGGAAGTCGTCGTCGAGAGGGGTTTGTGCAGCGGGCATCGCGACACCTTCGGAGAGCAGGATGCAGCGATGCTAGGCAGCCACGGCCGGGTTGGCGTCGAAGGAATAACGGCTTGCATATGCCGTTGCCGCCCGCAAATGCCGATTCGGGTGATCCGCAATCCGGTTCTGAAGCGCGGTCCAGAACGGACTTTTGCCCGGCTCGCCTGCCGCGCCAAGGGCCCGCAAAACCGAAGGCCTCGCACAAAGCTGTACCATGTGCGCTGCGGACGGTCCACGAGACACTGGCTTGGCCTGCGCCCGCCACCTGTCTTTTCTCCTGTTTGACCTCCGTTTCCTGCCCGCAGCCCACCCATGGTGAGCCGCCCGGCAGGCCCCGGCGCCCTGCCCAGTGTGGCGGATCGCCTTCTCCCGGCCTGGCCTTAGCGCCTCCAAGGCCACCCGGCCTTCCCAATTTCGGCCGGACCTGAAAGTCTGTATCAATCGTTCCACTTCCTCGCTCGAGATCGGCAAATACCTCGTATCGCCTCTGAGCAAGCGCACGCCTGACGCGCGCTATACCGCATCCGTTTCCATCCGCAGCGGCCAGGGCCGCGCCACGCACGACCGCGTGCTGCGCCTGCTCCCGTTGTTCAACAGCAGCGACGACGCGCTGTCCTATGCCCTCCGCGAAGGCCTGGCCTGGGTGCACGAACGCACCCCGGCCGTTTCGCGCTGCATGTCCCACACATCCTCCTGAGAGAACCCCGCATGGCAAAAGAAGAACTGATCGAAATGAAGGGCAAGGTAGACGAAGTGCTGCCGGATTCGCGTTTCCGCGTGACGCTGGAAAACGGCCATCAGCTGGTCGCCTACAGCGCGGGCAAGATGCGCAAGCACCACATCCGCATCCTGGCCGGCGATCAGGTCTCGCTCGAACTGTCGCCTTATGACCTCAGCAAGGGCCGGATCACCTTCCGCCACCTGAACCGTTCGGGCCCGCCGCCCAGCGGTGGCGGCAATCGTCGCTAAGCTGAGCTGAGCATGTGAGCGGCCAGGCGACTCAGTCGCCTCCGCCGCCACATCCCCCGCCGCAACCACCGCCGTCCCCGCCGCAGCCCCCATCGCTGCCGCCGCCGTCCCCACCGTCACTGCTGCCGCAGCCGCCAGAGCCGCAGCCGCCTGACGAACTGCGGTCGAAGTCGGTGGCGCAGAAGCTGGCGTCGCTGGCGAGGGACGCTGCACCCGGCTTGGTGCAATCCAGGCTGTAGCGGTAGCCGCCTTCGATGGCCAGCAGGCCGTCCAGCGCGAACAGCAGCGGCAGCCTTGCCGGCTTCAGCGGGTTCAGCGACTCATCCAGACAGGCCCAGCGCCAGGCGCGCCGCAGGCCGTGGAAACGTGTGCCCTGGCGCTGCGCCTCTGGCGGCATGGCTTCGGCCGGGGTGTGGTGCAGCGTCTTGCCAAACACCTGCTGGCAGAAGCGCTCGTAGCCGCGGGTGTAGAGGATGAACTCGTGCCACAGCGCGTCCACCGCCTTGGACGGCATGGCCACGTGCAGGCCCCTGGCCTTCAGGCAGGCCTTGAAAAACTGCTTCAACCCGCGCTCCACGTCCGCCAACTGGCGTTCGTTCAGGTGCGGATAGTGGGCTTGCAGCTTGCGCCGCAGGAAGCTGGGCAGCGGTTGCGCCAGCACCAGCGCGCGGCGGCGGACCAGACGGCTTCGCAGCCAGCCGTAGAGCACCAGGCCAAGGGCGATCAGCACCATGCCTGCACCGGGATGGCGCAAGGCCATGAGAACCAAGCCGCCGGCCAGCCCCAGGCCCAGTGCCCATGCGGGTGACGGCATCGGCCACCCGCGGGCCGGGTCGGTGGCTGGCTGCATCGCCGGCTCAGGACTGCGCCTGCTGGCCGGCGGGAAAGAACTCGAACTGCTTGACGAACTGCGCGAATCGCGCGGGTTCTGATTTGGGATGTTTGCCTCCTTCGGTTGTGTTGAGTGTGAATCCTCTCTTCCTGCTTCGCAATGTGCGACGGTTTGATGACGAACACATGACAGCGACGCCGCGGCCCGCAGAATCCTGTTGGTTCCACGCCATGCCTGCGCTCAGAATCGGCCACCCCAAGGAGCCGACATGAACGCTGACGCCCAGGCGATGGTCGCCGCCATCGAAGCGATGTACGCAGCCGCCAGCATCGACGACCGCGCAGGCGTCCATGCCATGCTGACCCCGGATTTCCACGTGTTCGAAAACGGCGTGCACATGCCCGGCGACGAACTCTGGGACCTGCTCAGCGGCGACTACGCCGAGGGCAAGCGCATGCGCTGGTCCGTCACCGAACCCCGCGTCGAACTCAGCGGCGATTTCGGCGCGGTGGTCTATGTGAACGTCGGCAGCATCACCGAAACCGAGGGTGCAGAACCAACCCCACTGACCTGGCTGGAAACCGTGCTGCTGCGCCGCGACGCCACCGGCTGGCGCGTGGCCTTCCTGCATTCGACGCGGACCAAGGCGGCGAGCTCGACCTGAGTTGAACAGCTTGTCGCGCCAGGTAGGTCAGAAGCTGCAGCAACGGTGCTGCGAGAGCCTTGGTGGGGGTGATGGCCGGCTCGGACAACATACAGAGCACGGTCAGGCTCAAGGACACCGCAACCGGAAAAGTCCTGTCGGAATTCAAAGTGGAGTCCAAAAACCCCACGGCGCTGTTCACGTCCAGGGGTTTGATCGAGGAACACGCAGACAAGATAGTGGCGACGCTGCGAGGCGAGAAGCGCTGATGCTTGGGTAACCAAAATCATTCCATGACACTGCAGTCATTCAGAGGTGGCGCAAAAATCGGTTGGGTGAATGCCTCCTGGCCCTTCGGCAAGCTCAGCGTCGAGGCCCGGCAACTGACACTGACTTGCCTGGGCAGCTACACCTTCAAACCTGAGGACGTGGTGACCATCGAGCCGCACGGTTCAATCCCGGTCCTGGCCCGCGGCATCCGCATCGGGCATAACCGGATGGACTACCCGGAAACCATGATTTTTTGGTGCCTCGGCAGCCGGGAAAAGGTGCTGGACGGCATCCGGCGCAATGGCTTCGAGCCCCAAGGCGAGACCGCCAAACGGCCACCCGGTTTTGCGGTCAAGTGGCGTGTTCTGGTCGCCGCGGTCGTGCTCTGGAACGTGTTGTTCCTGTCAGGACCATCTCCGTTCGAGTTCAAACCTCCGCAGCCAGGCCCCAGCGCTGGCGCCTTGCTGGCCCTGCTGCTGGCCTTCGCTGCAGCCACGGCGACACGCAGCTCACCGTGGGTTCAGCAAGTGGTCTTGCGGGACGGCCATCAGGTCGGAGAAATCAAGCATTTCCTGGTGCTGCTCCAACTGATAACCGGGTTTCTTTCGCTGGTGTTTGGCCTATTGCTGCTCACAGGCTGAACCCGGCAACACCCAAGCTCAGCGCCGCGCATCACCTTCCCAACCACCGCCCATGGCCTGCTGCAGCGCCACCGCAGCCGTCAGTTGGTCGCCCACGGTCTGGGCCAGCGACAGCTCGGTGCTGAGCAGGCTGCGCTGCGCGTCCAGCTGTTCGAGGTAAGGGCTGTAGCCGGCGTGGTAGCGGTTGGTGGCGTGCTTGAGCGCTTCGGCCAGCGCCCTTCGCTGGGCTTCGAGGTGGGCGCGCTGGTCGGCCAGCTGGCCCAGGCTGACC
>NZ_VIDT01000427.1 GCF_006519715.1 Ideonella azotifigens | reverse complement strand
GTGAAGCCAACCGATAGGCCGGATTCTGTGCGCCCGGTGCCTCTTGCGAAGTCCCGGACGTGACCGCCATTCCTCTGGGCCTGGATGTTGCCACCCTGGCTCGATGCCACCTACCCGCCAGCTCAGCGAGCCGCTTCATCGCTGGCCTATTTGGTGTTGCTGCGCGTAAAGATTGCCGCGTTTCACCCAACAGCGTCGGAGCGCGGCATGCCGTCTCCCAAGAAGGCTTTGGACCTCCCGCCGTTGACTCGTCTCTGTGGCTCTGATTCGCACCTCGCGGTGGACGGGCGTTACCCGCTACGCTGCTCTGTGCAGTCCGGACCTTCCTCCAGTGCGGCCTTTCGGCAACTAGCACCAGCGGCGGTCTGGTCGGCTTCACGGCGCGGATTCTCCCATGGTTCGCGAAAGCCCCCTGGCGACATGCACCGCGGTTGCAAGCTCATGCGCGACACGAAACCGATCGCTGCGGCATCATCCCGGTCGCCCAGACGCTGGGCCATGCCACAACAAGGAAACCTCTTCGATGAAAGCCGCCAACGTCCTCGCCACCATCGGCAACACGCCGCACATCCGCATCAACCGCCTGTTCGGCGACCAGCATGAGGTCTGGGTCAAGTCCGAGCGGTCCAACCCCGGCGGCTCGATCAAGGACCGCATCGCACTGGCGATGATCGAGGCGGCCGAGGCCAGCGGCGCGCTGAAGGCCGGCGGCACCATCATCGAACCCACCTCGGGCAACACCGGCGTGGGCCTGGCGATGGTCGCGGCCGTGAAGGGCTACAAGCTGGTGCTGGTGATGCCAGACAGCATGAGCGTGGAACGCCGCCGGCTGATGCTGGCCTATGGCGCCAGCTTCGTGCTGACGCCGCGTGCGCAAGGCATGAAAGGCGCGATCGCCAAGGCCGAGGAACTGCGCGACGCGACACCCGGCGCGTGGATCCCGCAGCAGTTCGAGAACCCGGCCAATATCGAGGTGCATGTGCGCACCACCGCCGAAGAAATCGCCGCCGACTTCCCCGAGGGCCTGGACGCCATCATCACCGGCGTGGGCACCGGCGGCCACCTTTCGGGCACTGCCAAGGTGCTGAAGGCGCGCTGGCCGAAGCTGAAGGTGTTTGCGGTCGAGCCCAGCGCCTCGCCGGTCATCAGCGGCGGCCAGCCGGCACCGCACCCGATCCAGGGCATTGGCGCCGGCTTCGTGCCGAAGAACCTGCTGACTGAATTGCTGGACGGCGTGATCCAGGTCGAGGCCGAGGCGGCCAAGGACTACGCCCGCCGCAGCGCCAGCCAGGAAGGCCTGCTGGTGGGCATTTCCAGTGGGGCGACGCTGGCCGCCATCGCCCAGAAGCTGCCCGAGCTGCCGGCCGGTAGCCGCGTCCTGGGCTTCAACTACGACACCGGCGAGCGCTACCTGTCGATCGAAGGCTTCCTGCCGAGCGAGGAAGCCTGACAGCCCGCGCACGCCAGCTGTCGTTCACTTCGGCTGCGGCGTGGTGCGCAGGTAGGGCTTGATGGTCTTGAAGCCGGGGAAGGCCTTCTCGGCGTCTTCATTCGAGACGGCCGGCGTGATGATCACGTCGTCGCCGTGCTTCCAGTTCACCGGCGTGGCGACCTTGTGCTTGGCGGTGAGCTGCATCGAGTCCAGCACGCGAAGGATCTCGTCGAAGTTGCGGCCAGTGGTCATCGGGTAGGTCAGCATCAGCTTGATCTTCTTGTCCGGGCCGATGATGAAGACCGAGCGCACCGTGGCGTTGTTGGCCGCGGTGCGGCCGTCTGCGCCCACCTCGTCGGCCGGCAGCATGTTGTAGAGCTTGGCCACGGCCAGGTCGCTGTCGCCGATCATCGGGTACTTGACCGCAGCGCCCTGGGTCTCCTCGATGTCCTTGGCCCATTCGCCGTGGCGGTCCACCGTGTCGGCGCTCAGGCCGATCAGTTTGGCATTGCGCTTGGTGAACTCCGGCTCGATCTTGGCCATGTAGCCCAGCTCGGTGGTGCAGACCGGCGTGAAGTCCTTGGGGTGCGAGAACAGGATGGCCCAGCTGTCGCCGATCCACTGGTGGAAATCGATGACGCCCTGGGTGGTCTGGGCAGTGAAATTCGGGGCAGTGTCGTTGATGCGCAGGGACATGGTGTCTCCTTCAGGTTGAACAATCTCGGGCCGGCGGGCTGCAAGCGTAATCGCCTGCGGTGCGTTTTTCCAGCCAAGTATTTTTCGCCATGCGGCCAGCGCGCCAAGCGCCGCGATCAGCTCATTTTTCGACGATCACGAAGTGCTTGCGCAAGGCTTCCAGCACCTCGAAGGAGCCGCGGAAATTCGGCGGGATCATGAGCGCCTGGCCGGGGCCGACTTCAGTGAAACCAGCACCTTCTTCATGGACCCGCGCGCGGCCATGCAGCACGTGGAAATACTCGTGCTCGTTGGGGCCGAATTCGATGCGCCAGCGGCCCGGCTCGCAATCCCAGATGCCGGCCGACACGCCTTCGGCCGCGCTTTCATACAGCGTCCAGGTGCTGCGCTGCGGTGCACCCACTTCGCGCCGGGATTCGCGCGGCTGGTCGATCACCGGTGGCTGCTCAGCAAGCGAAAAAGGGATGACGGTGGGCATGGCGGGCATGACAAGGCGCAGAGGTTCACGGGGCTGCAGATGGTAGCGTCAGCTTACGTAGTAACCGCGATGGCGCAGCCCCCTGCTGCGCCTAGCATCCCGCCCATCCCATCCTCACGCCCCCACAGAAGGAGCACCTCCATGAACCGTCGTTTGTTCGGCGCCGCGTTGTCCGCGTTGCTGGCTGCGCTCGGCGCGCAGAGCGCCCATGCCGAATACCCGGACCATGCCATCACCATCGTGGTGCCGTTCGCCGCGGGCGGACCGACCGACAAGGTCGCACGCGACTTTGCCGAGGCGCTGCGCAAGCCGCTGGGCAACCAGGCGATCGTGATCGAGAACGTCGGCGGTGCCGGTGGCACGCTGGGCGCGACCAAGGTCAGCAAGGCGGCACCGGATGGCTACACGCTGCTGCTGCACCACATCGGCATGGCGACCTCGCCGGCGCTGTACCGCAACCTGGCCTACAAGACGCTGGACGACTTCGAATACCTGGGCCTGATCAACGAAGTGCCGATGACGCTGATCGGCCGCAGCACGCTGCCGGCGACCAACTACGCCGAGCTGGCCAAGTGGCTGTCCGCCAACAAGGGCAAGATCAACCTGGCCAACGCAGGCCTGGGTTCGGCCTCGCACCTGTGCGGCCTGCTGTTCCAGCAAAGCCTGAAGGAAGACATGACCACCGTGCCGTACAAGGGCACGGCACCGGCCATGACCGACCTGCTGGGCGGCCAGGTGGACATCATGTGCGACCAGACCACCAACACCACCAGCCAGATCGAGTCCGGCAAGGTCAAGGCCTTTGCGGTGACCACGCCGGCCCGCCTGCCAGGCGCCCTGCTGTCCAAGCTGCCAACGCTGGACGAAGCCGGCCTGAAGGGCTTCAACGTGACGATCTGGCACGGCCTCTACGCACCCAAAGGCACGCCCAAGGCAGTGGTGGACAAGCTCAATGCCGCACTGAAGACCGCACTGAAGGACCCCGAGTTCCACAAGCGCGAAGAAGCGCTGGGCGCCGTCGTCGTGACCGACAACCGCACCAACGCCGCGGACCACAAGAAGTGGGTCGAGGCCGAGATCAACAAATGGGGCCCGGCCATCAAGGCCGCAGGCCAGTACGCGGACTGACCCAGCCAGGACCGGCAACCGAGCGCCCTGCGGGGCGCTTTTTTCTTGGTGCGGTCAGCGCACCGTGATCGGGATCGTCACCGGGCCGTCGTTGACGAGGTGCACCTGCATGTCGGCACCAAACTCGCCGGTGGCGACGATGGCGTGGCGCTGGCGGGCCAGTGCGACAAAGGCCTCGTAGAGGTTGCGGCCCAGCGCTGCAGGCGCGGCGCCGGTGAAGCTGGGGCGGTTGCCGCCGCGGGTGTCGGCCGCCAGCGTGAACTGCGAGACGACCAGCAAGCCGCCGGGCGTGCCGTGGCCGTCCAGGTCGGTCAGGCTGCGGTTCATCTTGCCGGCGCCGTCGCTGAAGATGCGCAGCTTCAGCAACTTGTCCAGCAGCTTGGCGGCCTGCACTTCGCCGTCTTCCGGCTCGGCGCAGAGCAGCACCAGCAGGCCGGGGCCGATCGCACCAATGGTCTGGCCGGCCACCTCGACGTGGGCCTGCTTGACACGCTGGATAACGGCAATCACGGGGCAGCTTCCTCTCAAGAAGTTCACGATGGCAGGGCCCGCGATCATAGGTGCGGCGATAGGTGCGGCGGCGGTAACAGACCGGTACACGGCCTCGCCAAGGCGCCGGTAGCATGGGGAACTGGCAGGCCTGCGGTACGGCCTGCACCCCGCTGTACTGGAGTCCCTGATGCCCTCTTCCCGTCGTGCCACCCGTTGGCTGTGCCTGCTGCTCGCAAGCAGCCTGTCGTTTGCCGGCTTGATGCAAAGCGCGCAAGCCGCGCTGATCGGCACCGAAACCGTCGCCGCAGTACAGGCGGCGGAACAGGCCGGTGGCAACCAGGCGGATGGCCGCGCCTTCCTGACGCAAGCCCTGCAGCGCGAGGATGTGGTTGCTGCATTGCAGCAGCGCGGTCTCAGCGCCGACGAAGCCAAAGCCCGGGTGGCAGCCCTCAGCGACGAACAGGCGCAGTGGCTGGCCGCCCAGGTGGACCAGGCCCCCGCCGGCGCCGGCGACATCCTCGGTGCGCTGGTCTTCATCTTCGTGCTGCTGCTGATCACCGACGTGCTGGGCCTGACCAAGGTCTTCCCGTTCACACGCTCGGTGCGCTGAAGCCGCGGCGATGAGCCACGCCCAGGGGCGACGACGGCTGCTCCACGCGCTGGCGGCACCGTGC
>NZ_VIDT01000426.1 GCF_006519715.1 Ideonella azotifigens | reverse complement strand
AGGGAGGTCGGCTTCGCGGGCGTGGCCGAAGCGGCCGTCGAAGAGGTGCCTGAAGGCCCCGGCAGGCCATAGAACTGATCCAACATGCGCAGCAGTGCCATGGCGCTCAGCCCAGTGCGTTGTAGTAGACGTGCTGCGCGAAGCGGGCCGGGTCGGTGCTCTGCTTGAGCACGCCGACCGAGCGGAAGTCGTTGGCGTAGAACTCGATTTCCTTTTGCAGGTCCTGCGCCACCGGATGGTGGCGGTGCGTCAGCGTGCCCAGCAGCTTGCGCAGGTCTTCGGCAGCGACGTTGGGCGCGTGCTTGTGGAAGATCTCGGCGGTCTCGTTCGGGTTGTCGGCCACGAAGTCCGAGGCCTGCACGATGGCCCGCACCAGGCCGGCCACCACCGGCTTCTCCTTGCGCACCAGCTCGCCGCGGGCGCCGATGATGCAGCAGGTCTTGTCGGCGTATTCGCCCGAGAGGTTGGTGGCCAGCTCGGTGTAGATGCCGGGCGAGCGTTTCTCCAACAGGTAGAGGTTGGGGTCGCCGTCGGCAATCGCCTGGATCTCGCCCTTGTCCACCGCCACGCCCAAGAGGTCGGCCGGGTACTGGCGCCAGTTCACGTCGCGCTCGGCGTCGATGCCGTTCTTGGCCAGCAGGATGGCGAAGAAGTTCTTGCCGGGGCTGGCCAGGTCGCTCACGCCGATGGTCTTGCCCTTGAGCTTCTTCAGGTCGGTGACGCCAGCGGTCTTCGCGCCGATCAAGCGCACGCAGCCGCCGTGCGAGCTGCCGACGATCTTCACGTCGAAGCCGGCCTCCAGCGGTTTCAGCCAGCGGTGGATCATGCCGACCGCGGCGTCTGCCTTGCCAGTGGCCAGCGACTCCAGCAACTGATCGGTCGAGCCGGTGTAGTTGACCAGCTCCACCTGCAGACCGTTGCGCTCGAAGTAGCCGCGCTCCAGCGCCACCAGCACGGGCGAGAGGCAGAAGGCGTTGGCGTTCCACGCGAAGGTCAGCTTGCGCGGTGCGCTCCAGGCGTGGCGGCTCAGCAACCCCAGCGAAGCGGCAGCCGCCATCGCGGTGCCGCCGCCGATCAGGCGCCGGCGCGGCAGCGTGACAAGGCCGGGTTTGGGTTCGACTGGGTTCACGGGCACTCCCTGCAGGTCATTGAAACAGTGCATGAAGTTAACCAATGATCATGCCGATTGGAAATGATGATGCGACGCTTGGATATGCGTTTCGGCGCGGTCACTGGCTCGCTTCCCTCGTGGCTGCGCCCTGTCCGCTCGGTGGCGGCATATCGATCTGACGATTGGTTCGTTCGGCCGCCGCCTGCGCGCACCTAGGCTGGCGCGCTGTTTGTTGTTCGCCGCTGTTGCCGAGGTGCCATGTCCCACGATTCCCCTGCCCTGTCCCGTCGCCAACTGCTGCAGGCCGCCGGGCTTGCGGCATTGCCACTGGCCTCATTGCCAACACTGGCGGCCGAGCCCGAGAAGCTGCGCATCGGCTACCAGAAGTCGTCCACGCTGACGATCTTCCTGAAGTCGCGCAACACGCTGGAGCAGGCGCTGGCCGCGCAGAACGTGCAAGTCTCGTGGCACGAGTTCAGCTCCGGTCTGCCGCTGCTGGAAGCGCTGAACGTCGGCGCCATCGACCTCAGTGCGGATGTGGCCGATGCGGTGCCACCGTTCGCGCTGGCCGCCGGCGCGAAGCTGACGTATTACGCGATCGAAACGCCCTCGCCCACCGCGCAGGCCATCGTCGTGAAGAAGGATTCGCCGCTGACCAGCGTGGCCCAGCTGAAGGGCCAGAAGGTGGCTTTCGCCAAGGGGGCGGGCGCACACTTCCTGCTGCTCGAAGCCCTGTCCCAGGCCGGGCTGACGTTCAAGGACATCGAGCCGGCCTACCTCAGCCCGGCCGACGGCCGCGCCGCGTTCGAAAACGGCAGCGTCGCCGCCTGGGTCGTGTGGGACCCGTTCCTCGCCGCAGTGCAGCGCCAGTCCGGCGCCAAGGTGCTGGTCGACGGCACCAGGCTCTCCAGCTACCGCCGCTTCTACCTCGCCGCCACGCCCTTCGCCCAGCGCCGTCCCGACGTGCTCGCCGCCGTTTACCGCGAGCTGCAGCGCGCCGGCGACTGGATCAAGCAGAACCCCAAGCCAGCCGCCGAATGGCAGGGCCCGCTGATCGGCCTGGACGCCGCCACGGTAGAGGCCGCCAACCTCCGCCGCAGCTACAAGGTCCAGCCCGTGGACGCCGAATCCCTCGCCGAACAACAACGCATCGCCGATGCGTTCACGCAGGCACAGGTGCTGCCGCGCAAGGTCAGCATTGCGGAGTCGCCGGTGTGGCGGCCGGCGGCCTGACACCGGTTGAAGCACGCTTGCTTCACTCGGCCATCGGTATTACGATGTTTGATAACGTAATACCGGGAGGCACGCAGTGGCCGAGCCAACAACGTTGACCAGCAAAGGGCAAGTCACGGTGCCGCGGGAGATCCGCGAGCGGCTGGGCCTGCGTTCCGGGGACAAGATGATCTTCACGCTGCTAAGCGATGGCACGGTCGTCATGCGGCCCAAGAATCGCAGCGTCGCCGACGTGGCCGGCCTGCTGCAGCGGCCGGGGCAGCCGACCGTTGCCGTGGAGGACATGAACCCGTTCAAGGCATGAGCGCCACTGCACGGTCTGCTGCTGCGTACCTCTTGGCGGAACCTGCGAAGCGGGGCTTGTACCTGTGAGTGTCGCGATCAATACCAACGTGCTGGTGCGCTTGCTGGTTCGCGATGACGAAGTGCAGTTTGCGGCCGCACTGCGGCTGGTGACGGCCGAAGCCGCCGCCGGCACGCCGGTTCTGATCCTGCTGTGCACGCTGCTGGAAACCGAGTGGGTGCTGCGCAGTCGCATGAAGCTGGATCGTGTGGTCATCGCCGACGTCTTCGTCAAGTTGCTCGAATCGACCGATTTCAGCTTCGAGCATGTGCCCACCGTGGAGGAAGCGCTGTACCTGTGGAGCCATCATGCATCAGCTGACTTCGCGAATTGCCTGCAGAAAGCCCGCGCCGCACAACTCGGCCGGCTGCAGTTCATGACCTTCGACGTGGGCGCTTCCAAGCTGCCCGGCGCTCTGCTGTTGCGGTGAAGGCGAGGCCACTCCAAAACGCTCGCAGGTGTAGATCGCCGGGTCGCTGAGCACCGCGAACATCGCTTCGGCGTGCTCAGCAGTCCGCGGTTCCAGCATGAGCTTGGCGCTGGTGACGGTGCGCATCTAGGGCGCCGGGAACGAGGGTGGCTGCATGTCGCGAATGCGAAAGGCGGGCTTGCCCGGAGGCGTCATCGAAACGCGCCATGATGCCTGCTCGGACGGCGCCCCGCCGTCCGGCTTACAGGAACGGGTGAGCGATGCGCTGGAACAGGGTGATCAAGGCAGCTGCTGCGGCAGCACTGTGGCTGGACCTGGCGGGGTGCCAGAGCGTGCCGCCGGAAGCGCCGCTGCTGGCCCAGGTGCTGCAGCGCTGGGATGAAGAGCCGCACCACGACCTGCGCAGCGTGGTCGTGATGCACCAGGGCCGCATCGTCGCCGAGCGGTATTTCAACGGCGAGACGGCGGAGACGCTGCATGACGTGCGCTCGGCCGGCAAGAGCGTGACCTCGCTGCTGGTGGCGATGGCGGTGGACCAAGGGAAGATTCGCAGCCTGGCCGATCCGGTGCAAGCCTACTGGACGGCGGCCAAGGGCAGTGCGATTGGCGACGTGGCGTTGAGCGATGTGCTGACGATGCGCTCGGGCCTCGCAGCCTTTGACGAGGACCCGGTCTCAGCTGGCCAGGAGGACAAGCTGGACGATGCCGCCGACCCGCTGGGCTTTGCGTTGGGCGTGCCGCGTGCAGACCCACCGGGGACGGTCTATCGCTACAACTCCTTGACGGCGTATGTCGCAGGGCTGGTCGTCGAACAGGCGAGCGGCCTGCCCTTGCGGGACTTCGCGCGGGTGAACCTGTTCGAACCGCTGGGCATTCGGCAGTGGCGCTGGGATGCCGATGTGGCGGGCCACACCAAGGGCCAGGGCAACCTGTGGCTGACCGCCCGCGGCATGGCGGCGCTGGGTGAGCTGGTGCGCAACAAGGGCGAGTACCAGGGCCGGCGTGTGATCAGCGAGGACGGCGTCGCGCAGATGCTGCAGCCGCGCGTTGCCATCTCGACGGTCGACCCGTATGCCGATGGCTACGGCTACTTCTGGTACTTCAAGGCCATGCCCGTGGGCGAGCGGCGGCTGCCGGTGTGGTTCGCCTCGGGCAATGGCGGCAACAAGGTCTACGTGCTGCCGGAGCAGGCGCTGGTGGTGACGGTGGCCTCCAGCGCCTACGGGCGCGGCTACGGCCAGCGGCGCTCGCAGGAGATCCTGCACGCCGTGTTGACCGCCCTGCCCGAGCTCAGCGGCCCCAGGCCTCGATGAAGGCTTTGGCGGAGGCGGCCAGGGCTTCCAGCGAGGTGTCTGGCTTGAAGAGGGCGCCGCCAATGCCAAAGCCGGTGGCGCCAGCCTTGCGCCAGCCGGCCAGGCTTTCCGGCGTGATGCCACCGACGGGCCAGAGTGCGGTGCCGGGCGGCAGGATGCTGGCGATGGCCTGCAAGCCGGCGGGCGGCATGGCTTCTGCCGGGAAGATCTTCAGTGCGTAGGCACCGGCGCGCAGTGCGGCATAGGCCTCGCTGGCCGTGAAGATGCCGGGCACGCTGTAGCAGCCCAGTTCCACGGCGCGGGTCACGACCGCGGCATCGAAGTGCGGCGAGACCATCAGCCGGGCGCCGGTGGCGGCCACGGCTTCTACCTGGGCCACCGTGGTCACCGTGCCCGCGCCGACGCAGGTACCGGCCGGCTTCATGGCCTGCAGCAGCGAGATGGCTTCCAGCGCACCGGGGCGGTTCAGCGGCACTTT
>NZ_VIDT01000425.1 GCF_006519715.1 Ideonella azotifigens | reverse complement strand
CCGCCGGTGCTGGCGGCGGTGCGCGACCGGATTGAGCGTGGCGAACAAAGCCTGCTGTTCCTGAACCGCCGCGGCTTTGCGCCGGTGCTGAACTGCGGCGCTTGCGGTTGGAAAAGCGGCTGCCCGCACTGCAGCGCCTGGCGCGTCTTCCACAAGCTGGACCGCACGCTGCGCTGCCACCACTGCGGCTTTGCCGAACGTGTGCCCAAGGCCTGCCCGGACTGCGGCAACCTCGACATCCAGCCCGTGGGCCGAGGCACCGAACGCCTGGAAGAACAGATCGCCACGCTGCTGCAAGACGTGGAGCGTCCCGGTGGCGGCAGCGTGCGTGTCGCCCGCATCGACGCCGACACCACCCGCCACAAAGGCAGCCTGGAAGAACAACTGGCCGCGGTGCATGCCGGCGAGGTCGACGTGCTGGTCGGCACGCAGATGATCACCAAGGGCCACGACTTCCGGCGTGTCACGCTGGTCGCCGCCGTCAACCCCGACAGCGCGCTGTTCGCCGCCGACTTCCGTGCCGCCGAGCGCCTGTTCGCCAGCCTGCTGCAGGCGGGCGGACGGGCAGGGCGAGACGCCGAAGCGGCCGCCCGCAGCGAGATGTGGGTGCAGACCTGGAACCCGCAGCACGCGTTGTTCGCCGCGCTGAAGGCGCACGACTTCACCGCCTTCGCCGCCAGCCAGCTGGCCGAGCGCGAAATGGCCGGCCTGCCGCCCTACAGCCACCTCGCGCTGCTGCGCACCGAAGCCCGCGAAGGCCCGGTCGCCGAAGCTTTCCTGCAGCAGGCGCGGGATGCCGCACAAGCCTGGCTCAAGACTCACGGCGGTGCCGACGTGATGCTCTACGCCCCGGTGCCACCGCCCGTCGCCAAAGTCGCCGGCCTGGAACGTCGCCAGATGCTGATCGAGTCGCCCTCGCGCGGCGCGCTGCAACGCCTGCTGGCGAACTGGCTGCCCGAGTTGCACGTATTGCGCAGCTCGCTGAAAGGCATTGCGCGCTGGGCGGTGGATGTGGATCCGTTGAGCATTTGAGCTGACAGCTATTCAATTTCTTGTGCACGGATGATTGGATCGCCCAAAAGAGTGCACCCCCTAAATTTGGGGATAGGGGAGAGGGCTGTTCAGCATAAACTGATTCATCAAACTACTTTACCAAACGCGTTGGGAAACTGGCTAGAGCTGTAGGCCGGCCGACTTTCGTGATTTGCCTTGCGCATGCCAAGTGCTAAATCCATTGCTTTATACGCTGTTACCGTGGTGTTTGGGTTGGGTGTTGGTTACGCCTTGTCGCGTTTTCCGAATATATTGGAGCGGCGTTATCAAGAAGGTGACTATGTGGCCCTCCTCCAGGATCAGAGGACCCGTGTTTTGGTTCTCGGAACGCAAAGCTGCAGCTTTTGCAAACGTGCACGAGCGTACCTGGATCAGCGCCACATCCCGTACGTCTTTGAGGACGTTCAGAGCTCCCGAAGTGCTGCTGCCAAACTCGCCGCAACTGGCGGCGGCGGTGTTCCTGTCGTCATCATTGGCAATCGTCGCATCCAAGGCTTTTGGCCTGAGGAATACGACGTTGCGTTGAAGATCGTTGGTAACTGAAGATGTTGCAGTGCCGCAAGTCGGCGAGCGGATTGCAATCGCCGACGTCTATGAGTCAATAGCATGAAAAAATGGAAATCTCTCCTTGTGTTGTTTGCCATGTCTGTGGCGGCAAGCGCTGCGATGGCTTCTCTTGCGGCGGATTGTTCAAGATTGTGTCGGTCTTTATACCCGGGCAGTACAACTACACCTGAATATCGGGAGTGTTTTGACTATTGCATGGATAATGAAGGCGCGCCGCCCCCCTATCCCT
Source organism: Ideonella azotifigens (assembly GCF_006519715.1). Taxonomy (GTDB): domain Bacteria; phylum Pseudomonadota; class Gammaproteobacteria; order Burkholderiales; family Burkholderiaceae_C; genus Ideonella; species Ideonella azotifigens. The sequence goes on along the minus strand of NZ_VIDT01000425.1, from coordinate 3,088 downwards.
GACCAATGATTGCAAGAATGGGCCATCCCTTAGTGGGGTATGGCCCATGCGTATTGGTTTAACGCAAGGAGCGCTGCCTCTGGGTGACGCTTGGCAGCTCGCCGAACTGCAGCCGGTACGCCTGGTTAAACTTTCTGGCGTTCTGGAAGCCCCAACGCGCTGCATGGGCTGCGCCACTCCATGAAAGGCATTGCGCGCTGGGCGGTGGATGTGGATCCGTTGAGCATTTAAGCGACGGGCGACAGCGTGCAGCGCGAGCTTGGCGGCGATGCGCTGGGGCGCTGCTTCCACACTCACTGGTACAAGTGCCCCGAGTCGCCGGTGATGTTGGCGCCTGGCGTGGGGGAACTGAGGATCACGCGGGCCTTCTTCAGGCTCAGCTCGCCAGTCACCGGCACGCCATTGACCAGAGTGCCACCCACCTGGTTGTAGCTCTTGATCAGCGCGCGCACCACCAACTTCTGGCCGACCACGGCGTCATAGACGGCGCGCAACGTCACCTCCTGCTCGGCGTCCAGTGCGTCCGGGCCGTACCAGAAGGCGCGCGTGTCTTCCACTTGCACCATTGTCTCCAGGTACATGTAGCCGAAGTCCGGCGGAGGCGCCACAAGGCTGAGCTTGAGCTTCATCTTGGCGATGTAACGGATCGGCGTGCCGTCCGGCAGGCCAGGTGCCCAAGCGGTGACCGAGTCGGTGGAGTCCACCTCGGTCTGGCAGCCGAACCATTCGTCGTCGGCGCGGACCTCCCGGTGCAGCTTGAAGCTGCTGGGCATGAAGATGCCGTTGGAACCGCCGGCCTTGCAGTCCACCACGCTGCCATCGGCCGCAGTGCCGCCGGCGCTGATGGGCGTGTTGCTCAGGCCGTTGGTGGTGAGCGTGTTGCTCTCCCAGATTTCGGCACCATAGGCCCAGGCCGACAGGGAGGTTGCGGCGGCGTTGCAGGCACAGGCGAGGGAGATGGCTGCCACGAGGGCGTGGCGAACGAAGCGGTGCGACATGAAAAGTCTCCAGGTTGGCATGGGTGTGAAACCGCTGTACCAGCCGGGGAGTGCAGGCTATCAGCGCCCATGCCAACCCGCCAAGCCTCATTCAAGGGGGGCGCGTCCGGGCCCTGGCTCACTCCCCGCTGCAACTGCGTGGTGCTGGGCAACTCCTAAACCGCAACCGATGCGCCTGGCTGAACTTGCTGGCGTTCTGGAAGCCCCAGCGCAGCACCACGTCTCGCACCGGCAACCGGGGTGCCCCAGCAGTTCGCGGCGGACAGTCTTGAGGCAGCTGCAAGGCGAGGCGCCCAGCTGGGCGTTGAACTGGCGTACCGGGCTGCTGACGCTGAGGCAGGCCGCTTCGGTGATGTCCGCCAAGCCAATCGCGCCCTCTGCATGGGCGTGGATGTCGTCCATCGCCCGGTGCAGGCTGGCAATCCTGGGAGCGAGCCCGCCGCTCTGGCATCCCGCCGTGCGCGGCGCTGCTCCCGGAATGCGCCCGAAATGCGCGGCTTGTGGTGCCACGCCTTTGCAGCTTGGATCAGGCGGCCGAGCGCAGCGCGGTGAAGAACCGGCCCAGGCTCTGGCCCAGCCCCAGCATGGCGGGACCGTTTGCAGCCAAGGGGCTGCCCGTGGCGCCCAGCCGCGTCGGATGGCTGTGCTTGGGCACCGAGGCGGCTGGCATCGCCGTCCGCTCTGCGTGGCCGACTGCCAGCGACGTTTGCCGGCCCTGGGGCGCATTGTTCACCCAGTCCAGCAGACCTTGCCACTGCGCGAGGTCGGTGCGGACCTGTTCGGCGGGCAGGTCGAACAGGCTCAGGCCGTCTTCTGCGGTGCGCGGGTACACGCGGCTGTCGCGCAGCGCGCCCAGGCAGCACACCTGGTGGGACGTGGCCCACCGGTTCAGCAGCGCGATGTCGCGGCTGCGCGCATCCATGCGCATGCCGATCACGGCCAGCCGACAGCGACCCGTGGCCACGCGTGGCAGGCGCAGCAGCTCCGACAGGGACTCCGCGGCAGACTCCCGGTCGAACGCGCTGGGACTCACCGGTACCAGGATCATGTCGGCGTTCATCACCACCCTGGCCAGTTCCAGGCCGTGCATGCCACCGGGGGTGTCCAGCACGACATGGCTCACCCCGGGCGGCGGACGCCGGGCATTGCGGGTGTCCAGGGCCCAGGGCAGGATCTCGGCCGTGCGCGCCAGCGGGTGCGTGGCACGGCGGCGCAGCCAGGCCAGCGAGGACTGCTGACGGTCCACATCGCCCAGCATCACCTTCAACCCGCACTGTGCAAAGTGGCCAGCGAGCTGGGTCGCAAGCGTGCTTTTTCCACTCCCGCCTTTGCGGTTGATGACGGCGACAACAGGCATGGTGGCTCTCGGTACGGGCGGGGCGAAGCGACTGATTTCAGCATCCGAGCTCCGCCGCAGGCGTGCCAGCGCGTTGCAGAACGCAACAAGCATGGCGGCAGGTGCCGGTGCTGCAACATCTGGAAGCCCGGCTTGCGTGGGCGCTACAGGTGAGACGGGGCGGTGCCGGCCCTGAGGGCGGTGATATGGTCCCGCGCATGTCGCCCGAGTCACCGGTCCTGCCCCCTGAGGACTTGCCGCAGACCCCCGCACCGGTGTCGCCGCGCGCGCTCTGGGGTGGCTACGCCGCCATCGTGCTGGTCGTCGGCCTGCTGCAAGGCCTGGCGGAACTGCAGCACTACCTGGAGCGCGGCGGCCAGCACCCCTGGGAGCCGCTGCTGTGGGAGCTCAGCTCGGTCGTCTGCATGGGGGCGCTGGGCGTGGCGGTCTATCGCTGGCATGCGCGGGCCTGGCAGCAGTTGCAGGCCGGTGGCAGCCGGCTGGCGCTGCTGGGCCGGCATGTGCTGGGTGCGCTGGCCTATGCGGTGCTGCACGTGAGCGGCATGTTCGCGCTGCGCTTTGGCTTCTATGCGCTGATGGGCGCGGGCTATGAACCGGGCGGGCCGCTGAAGGTCATGGCCTACGAGCTGGGCAAGGACCTGGTGAGCTACACCGTGATGGTCGCGGTCTGCCATGGCCTCTTGCTGCTGTTTGCCGAGCAGCAGCGCCAGCGCGAGCTGGCCCGGCTGCGCGC
>NZ_VIDT01000424.1 GCF_006519715.1 Ideonella azotifigens | reverse complement strand
ACAGTTCATGGACTGAGCGGCTGTGAACGTCTCACTCAAAGCTTCTCTTCTCACGCTGGCCCTGACGCTCGCACTGGCGGCCAGTTTCGGTGCCGCAGCCCAGACTGCGCCGCCCGCCATTCGCCCTGAAGTCGTCAAACCGCTGCTGGCCTCGCGCTGATGGCGCAAGGCCTGGACGGTGCAGGGCAACGACGGCGCGACCGATCTGGCGCGGCTGTGGCCGCTGGCGGTGCGCTGAGCGAACTTCAGGCCAGCATGACCAACTCGGAATATGGCGCGAGCATGGCGTCGGCGGTCAGCAAGTGCAGCGGCTCGGCCATCGCCTGAGCCACCAGCAACCGGTCGAACGGGTCGCTGTGATGCAGTGGCAACAGGCCGACGCCGGCTGCATGAGAAGCCCGCACCGGCAATTCGGAAAAGCCGCTGTCAGGGATGGCGGCGGCGAGCGCTTGTGGATCGGCTTGGAGCTTGCCAAGCTTGGCCTTGATGGCGATCTCCCAGATCGACGCGGCAGAGACAAAGACCTCGTCCGCGGACTCGATGAGACGCCGTGCCGCCGGCTTCAGTGAACGCGAGTCGGTGACGGCCCACAGGTAGATGTGGGTGTCCAGCAGCAGGCGCATCAGCGGCCCTCGAATCCGGCCAACACCTCATCGGGCAGCGGCGCGTCGAAGTCCGCGGCGACCTTGACCTTGCCTTTGAGCACGCCGAACCTGATCTTGCCCTTGCTGCTAGACAGTTGGGTGATGCGCGCGATCGGTTTGCCGTGGCGGCTCACGACCACGTCTTCGCCCGACGCTGCTTGGTCCACCAGCTGGGAAAGGCGGGTCTTCGCGTCGTAGATGTTGACTGGATTCATGGCGGGCGACTCGGGCAGAATTCAGACCAAGTCTAGTCTATTTGGCCTGCCTGTCGCAACCGCCATGGGTTCAGATCGTCACCACCCACCCCCGCCGCTGCATCAGCTTCGCAACGGCCCACCACACCGCCACGCCCGCCAGCGCCCACAGGTGAGACGGCCACAGCGGGCCGGTCCAGGGGGTCATCCAGGCGAAGCCGCTGGCGTAGAGCTTGGCGCCCCAGCCGGTGCCTTCGAGCAGGCAGGTCATCAGCCAGGCGCCAGCATAGGCGGTGATGGCGTTGATGCCAAAGGACTGGCCCAGGGGCGGCAGGCCTTGGCGGTCGATCAGGCGGTGGAAGAAGGCCAATGCCAGCGTGGCCCAGCCACCGGCCCAGAGCACGAACGAAGGCGTCCACAGCGACTTGTTCCAGGGCCAGACCAGCGAGCCGAGTGCGCCTAGCATCAGTGCGATCAGCGCGAGCGTCCACAGCCGTTGCAGCGCGCCGCGGCGCAAGGTCTCTCCAGCGATCAGGCCCAGCAGCGTGGTGGCCAGTGCGCCGAGCGGGCCCACCGGGCCTTCGGGGTCGAACGCGAGGCCGGTGGCTGCGTCCCATTGGTAGGCGTGGCGGCCCAGCAGCCAGCTGTCGACACGCGCTTCGGCATTGCTGCCGGTTTGCAGGCCGCCGGGCGCCAGCAGCAATGCACCGTAGCCCAATAGCAGCGCAATGAACAACCAAGGCCAGCGGCGGCGCGGCAGCAGCACGGCGACGCTGCCAGTCAGCCCGAAGCAGAGCCCGATGCGCTGCAGCACGCCAAACGGCCGGAACGCGCGCGTGTCCATGGCCCAGTGCGCCACCGCGTGCAGCACCAGTCCGAGCAGCACGATGCGCATCGCGCGCCACCACAGCGCGCCCGCGAGGCCCGCGGTCTCGCCACGGTCCCGTTTAGGTCCCGTGGCAAAGGCCAGCGACACGCCGACGATGAACAGGAAGCCCGGGAAGATCAGGTCGGTGGGCGTGCAACCGTGCCACTCGGCATGCTCCAGCGGCCACCACACATGGCCCCAGTCGCCAGGGTTGTTGACCAGGATCATCGCGGCGACGGCCCAGCCTCTGAGGGCGTCGATGGAGGCGAGGCGCGGATTGGGTCGTTGCATGGGTGGGTGCGAGATCAGGCCGCCGGGGTGTGTTGTTCCGCTCATGTCCTCCGGCCTGCGGCCTCCCCCTTTACTTCGCTGCACAACACCCCCCACCGTCCTGATCGGGTACGCGACTGGGCTGTTCGACCGTTGCAGTAAGACCCGCTTCCCGCAGCGGGTGTCGGGTGGTCACTGCAGCGAAGTAAAGGAGGAGGCCGCAGGCCGGGGGACATGAGCGGAAGTGACTACCCGGCGACCGCGACTCGCGCCTACCGGGACGGGAGGAGCTTTAGATGTTGCAAGGACTCGTCAACGGAGGATCGGTTACAGGTACCTGATCCAGATGACTCAAGCCCTCGCGGCGCAAACGCTGAACTTCCGCATCCACCTGCGCAGGGCTCAGTTGCTCGTCCTTCGCGTGCAAAACCCAGTCCACCTGCTGTCGCCAGATGCGCATGCCGGCACTGGTGGGCAGCAGGCCTTCGGGTGAGAACCAGAGGTTGAAGCTGATGGCCATGGGCTGCACCGGGTGGTTGCGGCCGCCGTGGGTGGCGAGGGGCTGGCCGTCGAGGAAGAGGCGGGTGTTGGTGGCGTCCACCTGCATCAACAGCGTGTGCCAACCGTCCAGTGCAGCGAAGTGTTCGTGGGCTTGGTTGTAGGCGGCCCAGGGTTCGATGCGCACGGTCTGCCAGGCAATGCCGTAGAGGCGCGTCTTGTCGCTGCCCCAGCCGCCGTTGGCGAGGTACTCCCAGTCGAGCTCGCTGAACTCGGGGTCGAAGTCGAAGCGCAGCGGGGCGACGGCGTAGAAGGTCTGGATGACCGGGTCGCCGTCCGGGCCACGCTCGGGGGTGTCGTGGAAACGGATGCGCGCGGCGTAGGTGCCGCGCAGGAACTTGCGCTGCTGGCAGAGCTGGGCTTGGGCACTGTGGGCCGGTGTGCCGTCCGTGCGGGCTTCGAGTTCCAGCAGGCGTCCGCCGCTGGTGTCCGGGTCGGCCACCAGGCGCAGCGTGTTCGGGCCCCAGGCCGCGCCGGCAATGCCGGGGTGGCCTGCTTCGCTGCGCACGATCCAGCCGTTCTGGCTCAGCGCTTCAAGCGAGGGCTGGCTGAAGTCGTCGAAGAAGAGTTCGCTGGACTGCGCGCTGGCGCAGGCAAACAGCGCACTGGCCATCAGCAGCGGCCTCATGCGAGAGAACCTTCGCCGGCAGGTGTTGACTGGGCGGCTGGCGCGCCGTCGCGGCCGGGCAGTTTGACCCAGACCAACAGCGCCAGCGCTGGCACGCCGCAGGCGATCGTCCAGTAGAAGAAATGTTCGTAGCCCAGGGCGGCCTGCAGGTCGCCGCTGATGGTCTTGGAGAAGATGAAACCCAGCTGCATCACGCCGGAGCCCAGCGCGTAGTGGGCGGTCTGGAACGGGCCGGGTGCCACGGCCTGCATGATGTACAGGATCATGCCGACGAAGCCGAAGCCGTAGCCGAACATCTCGATCGTCACGGCGATGGCGATGTCGCTCAGCGTGCTGGGCATGCCGGGCAGCGAGGCCAGCAGCGTGGGCAGCGCGATGCCGCTGTCCACCGCCGGCCGCACATGCGCGAGCCACGCAAAAGTCATGTTGGGCACGGCCATCGCGATGATCAGCAGTGGCATGGCGCGCTTCAGGCCCAGCCTGGAGGCGAACAGCCCGCCCAGGATGCTGCCGACCAGGAAGGCCGCGGTGCCGATGCCACCGTAGATCGCGCCGATCTGTTCGGTCAGCAGGCCTAGCCCCCCGGCCTCGCGCTTTTCCAGCAGGAACAGCGGGCCGATGGTCTGCACCTGGCCTTCGGCAAAGCGGAACAGCACGATGAACAGGATGGCCAGCCAGATGCCAGGCTTGCGGAAAAACGCGACGATGACTTCCTGCAGCGTCTGCCACACGGCCTGGGCGCTGCGCGGTGCATTCGCGGCCGAGGCCGGCGAGGGCAGGGCCCAGGCGTTGTAGCTGGCCAGCAGCGCGAGCAGCACGGCGAGGCCGCAGAAGATGGTGGACCAGGCGTTGAACACGCCGACCGACTTTTCCAGATGGCCGGCCCAGACGATCAGTGCGCCCAGCGTGAGGAACTTCGAGGCGTTGAAAAACGCGCCTTGCCAGCCCGCATAGGCGGCCTGCTGTGGCGCGCTGAGCGAGGCCATGTACAGGCCGTCGCAGGCAATGTCGTGCGTGGCAGAGGCATAGGCCAGCAGGCACAGCACGGCAATGGTCAGTGCAAAGAAGGCGGGCGACTGCAGCACCAGCGCCACCGCGCCCAGGCACACCGCGCCGGTGAACTGCATCGCCACGACGATGCGCTTCTTGCTGCGGAACAGTTCCAGGAACGGGCTCCACAGCGGCTTGATGGCCCAGGCCAGGCCCAGCACGCCGGTCCAGCGCGCGATCTCCTGGTTGCTCACGCCCATGTTCTTGAACATCAACCCGGCGATCAGCATCACCACCCAGAACTGCATGCCCTGCACGAAGTACAGGCTGGGCACCCAGCGCATCGGCGAACCGCCCGCGCGGGGCTGCACGCGGGAAGAAGAGGAGGCGTCAGACATCGCGGGCTCCGGGCAGGCGGTTCAGGGCAACAGGGGAAGGTCTCAGCGGACCGGTGGCACCAGCTCGACCGGGGCCACGCCCGTCGCTTGCAAGCGGCCGGCCAGCCAGTCGGTGACGGCTTCCAGCGCGCCCTCGGCATAGCCCCAGCTGACGAGCGACGGGGCGGGCACGTCCAGCACCTGGAACGGATTCCACAAGGCGATGTGCAGCGCGGGCTGCCATGTGGCGGCTGCAACTGGGTAGCGCTTGCGATGGTTGGACACCAGCACCAGCATGCGGCCATCGTCCGGCAGCGTGCCGAAGTCGAAGCTGGTCAGGTCCTCGACCAGCAGCATCTCGACATCCGCGTCCAGCGCGAACAGTGCGCGCACCGCGGCGCCTTCCAGGCCGGCT
>NZ_VIDT01000423.1 GCF_006519715.1 Ideonella azotifigens | reverse complement strand
CGGCCAGCGCAGCCGCGCCGCGTCGGCGAAGCTCAGCGTGTCCGGCCCAGGCAGGCTGGACAACTCCAGCCGCGAGACAAACAGGTCCGGCTCGCCGCGTGCATCGTGGTGCGTCAGGTCGCGCACCGCGGGCTCCAGCCGCAGGATGCGCTGGAACTCGTCACGCCGGTCCTGCAGGTCCAGCCAGCCCGGCATCTCCCACGGCAGGCTGGCGGTGGCCCGCACATGGTTCTGGATCGAGTTGAGCGAACCGCGGATCGAGCCACTGACCTCACGCGCCAGCAGCGACTGGTTCAGCGTCACTGCCTTGATCGCCTCGCGGTACGAGAACATCACTTCGGCCGCACCAAACAGCACGAAGCTGAGCAGCACCAGCCCCCCAAACGCCAGCGCTTGCTTGCGCCACAGGCGCATGCGCCAGAGGCCGGGCTTGATCGGGTTGCTGGTCGGGAGGTGGGGTGGCAAGTCGGGCATGAGCGCGGCAGTCGATCGGCCGTCAGCGTATCAGGCGATCGGCGGCACGCAGCAAGGCCTTGCTGGGCGGCATGCCCAGTTCTCGGGCCACGCTGAGGTTCACGATCAACTCCACGCCTTCGGGGCGTTGGACCGGGATTTCGGCCGGGGATTCTCCCGCGAGGATGCGACGGGCCAGTTCAATGCCGCGTGCTTCGCCCGGCGGTTCCGCGAGGGGCGCCATTGCCATCAGCGCGCCCATGGGCAGGAAGTTGCGGGAACCGAAAATCGCGGGCAGGCGCAGGCGGCGCACTTTCGCGATCAATTCGGTGCCAGATTCGTAGAACAGCGGTTGGTATGGCACGACCAGGGCCGTTTCGGCTTGAGCGCCGTTGGCCGGCAGCCAGCGTGGCAGCGCAGCCACGTCGGCGGGGTCGCACAGGCGCAAGACCCGCACCGGCGGATGTGGTGACCGGCCGATGCGAAGTACGTCGGGCAGGCTGGTAAAACTGACCAGAAGCGCCGCTTGCTCGGCTGGGTCGTGCACGAACCCAGCGCGGCACGGGGGTGTGGGCAGCGTTGGCGGACAGTCCGCCTCGTAGGTGTCCGGTCGGCCATCGACCAGCAGCACGATCTGCTTCAACCGCGGGTAGGCCAGTTGCAGGGCTTCGGCCATCTTGCCTTCGCTCCAGGTGGCGCTGGTGTAGCCCGTTGCCCCGGTCCCGGGGTGGCGCAGGTTGTGTACGAGGCAGCTCACCACCGGATGCACCGAGCTGCGAAACAGCAAGGGAACGCGCGTGCCCGTTTCTGCGACCAGCTGAGCCGCCTGGCCGGTGGTGGCCACGACCAGACGCCAGGGGCGCTGTTTCATCGCCTGTTGCACGGCGACGCGCAGCTTGGCGATGTCGGTCTCGTCCGGCAGTTCCACCCGTTCAAGCAGGTAGGGCTCGGCGTTACCAACCGGTTGAAGTTCGCGCCGCAACGTGGCCATCACGCTGCGGTCATAGACCTCCGGCAATTGCGACAGCACCAGCACGGCCTGCGCTGATGCTGCCGCCATGCCGCGCTGGAAGGGCCACAGCGCGAAGAGCAGGTAGAGCAGCAGAGGTCGCAGAGCCGGAGGCATTCAGGAGGGTGTCAGGTCGTCGGGACCCGGATAGCGTACAGGCTGTTGTTCATGAACATGGCGCCACCGGTGGATGCGGTCCAGGTGTTGAGGGCCGCCAGCGATTCGAACATCAGCACCCAGGTCTCCATGGGCGACGCTGGCGTCTTGCCGGCCACCGGTTGACCGTACCAACGAGGCAGGCTGCTGGTCAGGCCCGGTGGACACCGCATGCAGGTCATGCTGGGGTTCGGTCCTGGCCAAGTGCGCCAGCGATGCACCACGAGCACCACGTTGCCTGCGCCGACGTCGGTGCCGTCGTAGCCCGAGACCAGGCTGACGTTCAAAAGCGGTTGCACCGTCGACAGGTTGGACCAGGCGGTCGCGGCAGCTCCGTCTGCAAACGAGATCCACTGCAGCGAGGTCGGCCCGGCCACGAGGCCGGAGCCCATCAGCGAGTCGGTGTCACCGGCCCAACTGGAGGTTTCACCGGGTTGGGCGGTCAGCAGCGTGCCGCCGCCCAGCGGGCTGCCGCTGTTGAGTGGCGTGCCTTGGAAACGTGGAATGCAGACATAGAACATCGAAATCCCTCCTGGACGAAAAATCCTTGAAGGCGCGATGTTTCAATTTGCATCCGGATGTGTCCACCGGCGGCGTCCTCTGGGCTGGGGAGGAGGCGACGCTTGCGCGCCAATTCATCGTGAAAAAGATCACGCGAAGGCCAGCTGACACTCCGATTCAGCTGGGCTGGCCGGCCACGAACCGCGTTCAGGCTGTAGGCGGGCCGTAGAACTTGGCCGGCTTGGGGGCGCGGTCGTAGATCGGCAGCACGCGCGGAAGTGCGCGTTCGATTTCGGCGATGCGGGTGGGGCTGGCGGGGTGGGTGGAGAGGAACTGGGGCGGGGCGCCCTTGTTGGCCTCGGTCATCTTGTTCCACAGGCTGATGCCCGCGCGCGGGTCGTAGCCTGCGCGCGCGGCCAGTTCCAGGCCAACCAGGTCGGCCTCGGTTTCGTTTTCGCGGCTGAAGCGCAGCGTCAGCAGCTGGGCGCCCATGTTGAGCATGGTGTCGCCAAGGTTGCCAAAGCCGAACAGCGAGCTGATCAGGCCGGCGCCCATGCGGGTGGCCGCTGTCTTGCCCATCTGCTCGCGCGCATGTTCGCGCAGCGCGTGGGCCATCTCGTGGCCCATGATCATCGCCACCTCGTCGTCGCTCAGCTGCAGGCGCTTGAGGATGCCGTAGTAGAAGGCAATCTTGCCGCCGGGCATGCAGAAGGCGTTCAGCTCGTTGGAGCCGATCAGGTTGACCTCCCAGCGCCACTGTCCGGCGCGTGGGTTCCAGGCCTGGCAGAACGGGATCACCCGCTGGCCGATGGCGCGCAGGCGGACCAGCTGCGGGTTGTCGTCCGACGCCAGCGCATGCTTGGCGGCGGCTTCGCGCTTCATCTGGCCGTATTGCCGGGTCGCGGCCGTTTCCACCTGCTCGGCCGAGACCATTTGCGCGAAGCTGGATTCCCGGCCGACCTGCGAGCGCACCCCTTCTTCGGCGCCTTGCTGGGCCCGCGCCACAGCGGGCAGCAAGCCGGCGCTGCCCAGCGTGACCGCCAGCGCCGCACCCATGCGGCGGCGCGCATGCAGGTGGCAACTGCAGCCGCTGGCGTGGACCATCGGTGGCAGCGGCAACTCGGCGTCGGTGCGAAAACTGTGGGTCATGCTGCGGTTGTGGAAATTTGGAAACCCTGAGGCAGACAAGCAACAGCCGGGCCTGGCGGAATGTGACGTTTTCAGTCGTCTGCCAGGCCTGCGCTGTCGGGGGAAGCGGTGAGCAGCGCGATGCTCGCACGCAGCCGCCACAGCAGCATCAGGGCTGGTGCTGCCAACAGCGTCGAAACAATGAAAAAAGCTGGCCATCCGATGGATTCGGCCAAAACCCCGGCCAGCGGGCCGACCCAGACCCGGCCGACCGAAGCGAACGAGATCAGCAGCGCGTACTGCGTGGCCGTGAAGCGCTGGCTGCACAGGCTCATCAACAGCGCGACAAAAGCCGCGGTGCCCATGCCGCCCGAGAGGTTCTCGAAGGCAATCACCATCAGCAGGCCGCCGTCCACCGGCGTGTCCTGCACCAGCTTCACGAAGCCCCAGTCGAAAGCCGGGATCACCAGGCCGGGCATCAGGCCCTTGCCGGCCACGGCCAGCCACCAATAGCCCAGGTTGCTGACCATCTGCAGCACGCCAAACAGCATCAGCGCCCGCCACAGGCCCAGCCGCAGCATCAATGCGCCGCCCAGCAAGGCGCCGCCAATCGTCAGCCACAGGCCGACGATCTTGTTGACCACGCCGACCTCGGCCGCGCTGAACAGCATGCTCTTCAGCAGGAAGGGCGTCATCAACGAGTAGGCAAAGGCGTCGCCCAGCTTGTAGAGCACGATGAACAGCAGGAAGGCAATGGCACCGGGCTGTGCGAAGTAGCTGTTCAGGCCGTTGATCAGCGTCTCGAAACGCGCTTTGCGCGCGGCCCAGGCCGCCAGCGGCACGGTCACCCCCAGGCCGACCAGCAGCCCGGCCAGGTCCATCCAGCGCTGCTGCAGCGTGGCGGCCATGCTGCTGCCGGCGAACAGCGGCGTCATCGCCCAATGCGCCAGCGGGTTCCAGAGGTGGTCGGTCAGCAGGTAGCCGGCCGCGGCAGCGGCACAGACGGCGAAAAAGCCGACCACGTCATGCCGGGCCACGCTGCTGGGCATGGCGGCGTTGCGCAGCGGCGGCAGCAGCACGGCGCTGAAGACCGCGGCGCCTGCCATCAGCCCTGCCATCAGCCGGTAGACCGAAGGCCAGCTCCAGCCGCCGCCTTGCGCTGCGTCGGTCCAGATCAGCGCCAGGCCGCCGGAGACGATCATTGCCAGCCGGTAGCCCATCACGTTCAGCGAAGAGCCCAGGCCTCGTTCGCGCTGCGGCAGCAGGTCGGTCTGGTAGGCATTGATCACCACGTCCTGCGAGGCCGACAGGAAGGCAATGGCCACGGCGACCAGCGCAAACAGCTGCAGCGAGTCCTTGGGCGGAATGGCCGCCAGCAGCAGCAGGCCACCGGCCAGCAGCAACTGCGTGAGCACCATCCAGCCGCGCCGCCGGCCGAGCAAGGGCAGCTCGAAGCGGTCCATCAGCGGCGCCCAGAGGAACTTGAAGGTGTAGGGCAGGCCGATCAGGCTGAGGAAGCCGATGGTCGCCAGGTCCAGCCCTTCGATGCTGAGCCAGGCTTGCAAGGCCATGCCGGTCAGTGCGAGCGGCAGGCCGGAGGCAAAACCCAGCACCGTGACGACCAACAGCCGGTGAACGGTGCCAAGCCGTTGGCGGGCCGGTGAGGAAACAGCTTCAGGGGCGGCCAGCTGGGAGGGGTTGGGCATGC
>NZ_VIDT01000422.1 GCF_006519715.1 Ideonella azotifigens | reverse complement strand
CCGCCAAGGAGGCCACCGCATGACCCTCAGAGTGCTGCTCGTGGAAGACGACAGGGAGCTGCGCGCCACGCTGAGAAGCGCACTCGACATCGAAGGCTACGAAGTCTTCACCGCCGCCAGCCTGGCCGAAGCCCAGGCGCTGACCACCCACCTGGCCGACGCCGTGCGCCCGGCCGGTTTCGATCTGGTGCTGCTGGACCTGGGCCTGCCCGACGGCGAGGGCCAGCAACTGCTCGGCATGCTGCGACGCAAGCACAGCCTGCCGGTGCTGGTCATCTCCGCCGCGCAGGACGACGGCCAGAAGATCCGCCTGCTGGACGCCGGTGCCGACGACTACCTCGTCAAGCCCTTTGCCGTTGGCGAGCTGCTGGCCCGCATGCGCGTCACGCTGCGCCACCGCGGCACGCGCATCGACGCCGCCTTGACCCACTACCGCAACGGCGGCCCCATGGGCCTGGAAATCGACCTCGGCACCCGCAGCGTCAAGGTCCGTAACGAAGCCTGCCACCTGACCCCCACCGAGTTCAAGCTGCTCGCCCGTCTGGTCCGCAGCGCCGGCCAGGTCGTCACCCACCGCCAACTGCTCAGCGACGTCTGGGGCCCCGACCAGACCGAACAAACCCACTACCTGCGCCTCTACATGGCCCAGCTGCGCGCCAAGCTGGAGAGCCAGCCGGCGAATCCGCGCTGGCTGCTGACGGAGCCGGGGGTGGGTTATCGGTTGGTGGAGGCCGAGGCCGAGGGTTGAAACACGCGGCCAGCGGCGTCGGCTCGCCTTGGCTTGTCGGTTTACACCCAAGGCGAAACCGGCGGGTCGGCCGTTCAAAGATTTTGCGGCGCATGTCTCACGACGCCCTGAACTGCCTTCTCACTGGACGTGAAGCTTTGGCGTGGCGCAGCTTCCTTTCTGGCGGTAGACCCCAAATTGCTCGAATAGGTTGCGCACTGAGGGCGCTTGTGGAACGCACCGTGGATTCACCTGAAGCCGACCTTGGCTCCCATTGGCTCCCGCCCTGAGCGGCAGCTTCCGGGCCACAGTTGCGAACTGGCGCTCCCGGCTAGGAGCGGCTGTTTGCGAGGGACTACTGGTAAAGCGATGCACGGCGCACCGTCAAGCAGAGCTCTCGATGCTTGTCACACGCCGTAGTCGCCCTTCCCGCGTGCGGATCTCGTGTGCCGCCTCCATCTTGCGTGCTGCTTCTGACCTGTACCGTGACATGCAGAGTGAGCCCGTAGATTGCGATGCTCGAGAACTGGTGCGCAGCAACCTCCCGGCATTGCGCCCATGAGGGTCAGTCACGAGTACGATCCTGCCAGAAACAAGGAGATCGCCCGATGGAAACGGACGAAAGGCAGGCGGCAACAGCGCGAACCGGATTTCAGAAAGTTTCTGCTTTCGTTGACTGGAACTCCCAGATTCATATCAGCGGTGACAAGAAGCAGCGAGACCCAATGGCGACTGCTGAAATGGTTCTCAAGAAGACTACGACGCGTATCGCAAGATGCCTTGGAGGTATCGACCCTGGCGGACGCTTTAGAGTCCAGCTGCGCCTCTATCATGGGTGGCACAAGGGCTTTCAGCCAACAGCAAATCGAATTGCGATCACCACAGTACTTGCCTCAAAGAATTTCGCAGATTTATCGCCGCTTCGGAACGTTGTATTTGACTCGAACGTAGCTTACGGCGACTGCTTGCTTCATGCACTTTCGATCAGACTACACGCGAGGCTCGGGATTCATCTCCCGAATACACTCCAGACCCAGCACGGTGAGTTGACCGAGAAAATGGTCGATACCGCCCTTGCTGCCGACGTTGTTTCGAATGCAGCTTCTCAGACGGATGAATGGATCGTGGTCGTTGCTGAAGACGACGATTTGGTCCCGCCTGTGTTTACAGCAGAGGCCCTGCTGGCAAGATATTCATCCAAAGTATTGATGCTGCAGAGTCGCAATCGCTCAGAAAACTTTTTGAAACTTCAACATATTATGGTGAAAATGTGATTCCAACAAAAGCGTCTTTAGCGTACGATCTGTTGCCATTCGTCGATATTGGAACTCCTTCACCAAAGATATCGGAGAAGACGGAGGGCCTCACTGCCAATTTTGTCCGAGATGGTCGAGAGATAAAATTGCAAATTGACAATGGCACAGGGAAAGTGGTTTTCACCAAAAAGGGCTTCCCCGCTAAAGGATTTACGTCCTTCGCCAATATGCTCGCGTCGGATGATTTTGCAAACTTAAAGAAGTGGGCTAAATCTCAGGCTGAACTGTTAGGGAGGGCGGCCGCTGCGGAAAGACGCCTCTTGCCCTTTAATGCTCGCAATCACAAGAACGCACGTTTTGAGGGTGTGGAGCAGGTCAATGCCCTATTCAATTCTCAGCCACGGCCAGCGGACGCGGCTGAGGTCATTTTGATTGACGGCCCGGCTGGCATCGGTAAAACAAAGTTGGTTGAGCAACTGGCGCTACTCCGCGCCGAAGCCTACGCTGCTTCACCAACATCGCTGATCTTGCATGTACGCAGTCGTGGCCGTGTCCTCTCGAACTTGCAGGATTTGATGGCATTTAGCCTGCAGACGCTTCGCTCGAACACAACTTACGACCAAATTCCGATTCTGCTGAAGCATGGGCTTATCGTAGTGGCCATCGATGGATTCGACGAGCTGGGCGACCCAAATGGATATGAGTTGGCTTGGTCGCAGGTCAATGATTTGATTTCAGCCGCCCGCGGCAGGGGAGTGGTCTTACTTTCCGGACGCGACACCTTTCTAGGTAGGGATCGTCTCTTTCGCGACGTGCAATCGTTGCGTCAAGACCGCGACGTTGTGATCAGTTTGACTGTTGAGGCGTCCACCCCTGATCAAGCCCGGGAATGGTTGAAGTCAAGGGGCTGGACTGATGTTCACTTTAAGATTCCCGCAGTTGCGTCGCTGTTGGATGATGGGTCATTCGCGCTTCGACCAGTTTTTCTGAATTTGATGGCGGCGAATCTGGAGCCGAAGCGTCTCCGTGAGGAAAGTGACAGTTTCCTGACCCCACTGCTCGTTAAGCATATGCTTGAGAGAGAGGCAAAGCTATTTGGCGATGCAGTCGAGAAAATTGTTAGCCGCGATTCGCTCGAGGATTTTCTCCTTCGCTACTTGATTGAAGTGGCGCGTGAAATGGCGGACGGCCAATCTGAATCTCTTGATGAAACAACGCTTTCGTGGATAGTTGAAATAGCCCTGGGCGACGGTTACCCTGAAGAGGTCGTTCGGCTGATCCGAAATCGAGCCAGTGTAGTCGCTGCGCTCAAACCGGACTTAAGGGCGGGCTACAAGGGATTTGTTCACTCGCATATTCAGAACTACTTTTTGTCGCTAGCAACTCTTGAGGCTGTAGGTAAAGGCGAGGTGCCGAAGTTCTTGAAGCGAAACGTTCTTGGCTCGGAAATGGTAGCCGTTTTTGGCGACGTCGCGGCAAAGGCGGCCGGTACTCCGCAGTCAAAAGCCTTCCTCACCCATGGATTGACAATGGCAAGCTTGTATGGTGGAGTGGATAGGGCGTCTCGCAACGTAGGGGCGCTTCTGATGTCGACCCTCGCGTTATTGAGTGATGGTGAAGTTTTACGGGATTCTGATATTGATGAGACAGTAGTTCGCGGAACGGCCAGCAAGGTGACGCTGTCCAAGGTATCAATCCATCAACTCGATTGCAGAGCGGCAGACCTTGGCAGTGTTCTATTCGATGACTGCAAGATCGCCAATCTAATCGCAAATGACGGTACGCGTCTTTCGCCATCGTTCCCGATTCCGCGGCTTATAGCGTTAGAGGGAGGCGCAGACCTCGTTGAATCTGATCAGATCGATGAATGGTTAACCCGACATGGCCGAAATGCAACTGCTACGGTCGTCAACGGGTTGGCGTCGCCTGCGCTCTCAGAGCATCCATTGTTCAAATTGCTTGGAAGTGCCTGCCGGGTTCGGCAATATTGGTTGCGTCTAGGAGATGACGTTCAGGCGGAAAAGATTCTTAGAAGTAAGTATTGGGACGAATTGGCGGCCGAGCTTCGCGGCTGTAATCTCCTTCGCGAGGAGGTCCGCCAAGCCGCAGGGGCGAAGTCGAAGTTTACGCACATACGAATGCGGGAGAAGATTCTTGCGGAGGATCCGTCAGACCCAGATGTTGTCAAGCTGTTTGAAAATTTAAACGCCCGCGTCACCGCCTTGGCCGGCGGTGGGCAGTTACGGGTGAGTTGACCGAACGATACCGCTTAGGAGCCACCAACGAATGCTTTCGTGCCTGTCCGGCTGTCATCTTTGCGGCGACTCAATCAGGTCTCGTCGGGGTCGAAAGCGCCTGTGCGCCTCCAAAGGCAGCAGACCTCCGATCGGTCCTGGCCCCGGAGCTTCCTGAACTGCGGCTTGGATGGTCGCTGCGCGCTCCGCACGGACGTTGATGTCGCCGGCATCGGCTCAACCCAGTGTCTGGTTTGCGGCCGGCAGCGTGACCCGATCCCCAGCAGTCAATGACAGTCACCGCTGCAAAGCGTTCTGCCAATGAGCGAGCGGGCAAGCCTGGGCGCTGCGCTTTGTTTGGGCCATGGGCCGTTTTCGACACGTCACGCGCCGCGGCGGTGCTGACGGCGCTTTGACGAGTCCTTATGTGTTCCTGATGTAAAGCCCACCACCATCGCGGCATCCTGTTTCCAGGGCCGTCTGATGACCGCTGCCGCTTTACCCCGTTCTTCTTCCTCCGCCACTTCTGGCTTTGCCCCGCCCCAGGGCCAGCCGCGCGGGCGCGCGCTGGCGGGGCTCACGCTGGCTGCCGTGGGTGTGGTCTATGGCGACATCGGCACCAGCCCGCTGTACACCGTCAAGGAAGTGTTTGGCGCGGGTGGCGTGCCGCTGACTTCGGCCAACCTGGTGGGCGCGGTGTCGGCCATCCTGTGGGCGCTGATGCTGGTGGTCACGCTGAAGTACGTGG
>NZ_VIDT01000421.1 GCF_006519715.1 Ideonella azotifigens | reverse complement strand
CTGATCGGCGCCAGCGTCGAACGCGTCGAGGCCGGCTCGGCCCAGGTCGACGCGGCCGGCCGGACGATGCAGGAAATCGTCACCCGCATCCAGCGCGTCAACGACCTGGCTTCGGAGATCAGCCACGCCACGTCCGAACAGCGCCACGACATTGAACGGGTCAGCAGCGCCATGATCCAGATCGACCAGACGACGCAGCAGAACAGCGCGCTGGTCGAGCAGTCCGCCGCGGCGGCCGAGAGCCTGAGGTGCCAGACCGAATCATTGGTCGGCGCGCTGGCTGGGTTCAAGAGGCAGCCAGCGCTGGCCTGAGGCTCACTTGCCGGTCACTGCACGATCTTCAGCCAGTTCAGGTTGAAGCCACCGGCCAGCGCCTTCACGGCGATCTGCTGCTGGCCCGCAGGCAGCTGCACCTGGTGCTGCACCGTGGTCCAGTTCTGCCAGCCGCCGGTGGCCGGCACCGCCACGCTGCCATAGACCGGCGCGCCGCCGGCCTTCTCCAGCTGGATCACGCCGCCGCCGCCGGGGCTGGCCACGCGGTACTGCAGCGTGTAGGTCCCGGCGCTGGGCACATTGACGTTCCAGACCATCCAGTCGTTGGCATCGATCCAGCCCACGTTCTGGCCGCCTTCCGAGCAGGCTTCGGTCTGCACCCCCGCCATGTTGGCGAAGTTCTCGGCTTCGACCTGCTGGCTGAAGCCGCCGGCCCCGGCCTGGTAGACGCGCACATAGTCCACGTACATCCTGGCCGGCATCGCGCCCTCGTCGATGTTGAAGCCCGGCCAGTTGCCGCCCACAGCGAGGTTCAGCAGCAGGAAGAAATCCTTCTGGAATTCCTCGGTGCCGTTCACCCCGTTGGTGATGTCGATCACGTGGTACTGCGTGCCGTCGACGAACCACTTGATGGTCTTCGCGTCCCACTCCACTGCGTAGACGTGATACCCCGTCACGTTCGCGCCGGTGTGGCCGCCGTACTGCGCGTGCCCGCCGCTCAGGTCCTGCCAGTGCACCGTGCCGTAGACGTCCGACTCGGCGTTGACGTGCTCCATGATGTCGATCTCGCCCGAGGCCGGCCAACCCACCGTGTTGATGTTGCTGCCCAGCGCCCAGAAGGCCGGCCACATGCCCAGCGACGAAGGCGCCTTGATGCGCGCCTCGATGCGCCCGAACTTGAAGCTCTTCTTGCCCTGCGTCTTCATGCGCGCCGAGGTGTAGCGGTAGCCGCCGTAGTCCTCGCGCTTGGCCGTGATCACCAGGTTGCCGTTTTCGATGGTGGCGTTTTCCTTGCGGTAGTACTCCAGCTCGTTGTTGCCCCAGCCCCCGCCACCGGTCTCGAACACCCAGTCCGGCCCGATGCTGCCGTTGAACTCGTCCTGCCATACCAGTTGCCAGTTCTGCGCCCAGGCCGCCTGGCCCAGCATCAGTCCCAGCGCTACACCCGCGACGCCTCGAAAGCTTTTGTTCATGTCTCGCCCCTCTGGTTTCAGCCCGCCGAAAAGCGGCCCGGCCCTGGGGTAGGAGGCATCTTCGCCCCGTGCCCCAGCGCTGCCGGCGATGCTATGCACTCAGCCGCCGTCAAGGGTTGATTCAGGATGCAAGAGCTGTCAGCTGGTCTGCAAAAGGTATTCGATTGGTTTTGTTGGGCTGCTACCGGGGTTCACCAGGCCCCCAGCCGGTTGTAGTCCAGCATGCCGGCGCCCAGCGGGTCGTCGTGGGCGTAGCGGCGGTGCAGGGTGTCGCTGAAGGCCCAGAAGTCGGGGTGGGTGCGGCGCACGGCCCAGCGGCGGGCGAGGCTGTCGAAGTCGGCCTTGGCGCGCAGTTGCTGCAGCGCGGTGGTCAGCGCGGGCAGGTCCGAGGCCTTCACGCGCAGCAAGACGTTGGGGTAGCTGCCGATCACGCCGGGGGCCAGGGTCAGCGTGTTCTCGGCCGGCAGCAGTTCCTTCTGCTCGCCCAGCAGGTGCGAGACGCTGGCGTGCGCGGTGTTGCGCAGCAGGGTCCAGGTGCTGGCGCTGCCGTCGGGCTGGTCGATCTGCAGCAGCGTCATCTCGGGCAACCACTGCAGCGACGCGCCTTGCAGCGTGGCCAGCGCTTGCAGCGGGGCACGCAGCGCGGCGGGGCTGTGGCGGGTCCAGTCGAAGCGGTGGTCCAGCACCGGTGCGAGGCGCTTCTTCAGCAGGTCGTAGAGCTCCTGCTGCGGGTTGGCGCTGGTGTAGTGGATGCCGCTTTCGAGCGGCAGCGTGGTGCCGGGCCCGCCGTAGACCTGCTCGCGCCCGCCCTCGCCCACGCCGCGGTACCAGTGGTTGCGCGTGGGGATGCGCTGGGCCTGGGGCAGCAGCGCGAGGAAGTTGAACTCGCCCTCGGCGCGCAGGTAGTCCATGTAGAGCCGCGAGTTCAGCTGGTGGCCCAGGTTGCCGTAGACGTCGTAGTTGGCCACCAGCAGGTAGTGGATGCGCTCCAGCAGCGGGTAGCCGATGACCCAGGCGGTCTTGGGCGATTCGCCGACAAAGCCTTTGACCACGCTGGCGCTGTCGAAGTGGCGGAAGACGGTCAGCGCGGCGTTGTCGTTGTGGCCCTCGCCGTCCCAGATCAGCTGCTCGGTGAGGTTCTCGGGCTTTTGCAGGGCCTCGGTGTATTGCGCGGTGCGGGCCTTCAGGTAGCCGCTTTCCAGCCGGCCGTAAGCCAGCCAGGCGACCAGCACATCGGTGTTGCTGCGGCCGGTGGGCAGGCTCATCAGCTTGACGTCCTGCTGCAGCAGCTTGGCCATCGCGTTGTCGTAGGCCTCGGACGGCGCCAGGAAGCTGACCCAGAACTGGTCCTCGATCACGTCCAGCGCGATCTGGCCGCGGCACACCGGGCCCTTGATGAAGCCCATGATGGTGAACTCGGCCTCGTCCAGCATGAAGCGGTAGCGCGCGCCCACCGGCAGCGCTGCGAAGGTGGCAAACGGGTTGGCCGCCGTGTCGGCGCTGTAGCCCGGCAACCGGTCCACCGTGTAGGGGGCGTCCAGGAACAGCGTGCGCCAGCGGGCCATGCGTTGCGCGTCCAGCCGGTACGGCATGTGGGTCTTCGCGACGAGGGTCTCGCGCTCCAGGTCCAGCCGGTAATAGACGCGCCCGACAGCCGGGTCGTCCACCGGCCGCGCCGTGGGGATCACCTTCAACGGCTGGCCCGGCGGCGTGGCCGAGCGCACCAGCTTGAAGAAGCGCTGCGGTGCTGCGCCATCGCCGTCGAAATACAGGTGGGCCAGGAACAGGTGCTCGTAGGCATAACGCGCGAAAAGCTGCGTCTTCAGCGCGTCGCCGTTGAAGAACTGCTCCCAGCGGGCGACCTGCTGCTGCGTGGCCGCTGGCAGCGGCGCCGGCGCTTCGGCTGGCGCGCCCTGTTCGATCCAGCGGGTCAGCACCCGGTGCTCGGCAGCCGGCAGGCCGGGCAGGCCATAAGGCATGCCGCCTTGCGGCAGGCTGCGTTCGTAGCCGTCCATCTCGGTGCCGGCGGGGCACATTGCGGCCCGGTCGGCCGACACGTCCAGCGCCGCCTGCTGGGCGGTTTCATCGGCTGATTCGGCCGGCCACGGGTGCTGCTGCTTGAGCATCAGCATGCGGTGCACCAGGCCCACGCTGCGGTTGGCCTCGGGCGTGCGGTCCTGCTCGTTGAGCACCGGGAAAAAGCCGCGCGTGCGCCACTCGGAGCTGAGCTGCGCGTCCACGTAGAGCCGCGAAGGTGGCGCGGCCAGCAGCCGCGTCGCGTCGTACACCGGGGTCTTGTTCGCGCCACGCGTCATGCCTTCCCAGCTGGTCGTCTTCAGCTGGCAGGGCGCGTCATAGCAGGCATGGCAGACCACGCAGCGCCGGTCCAGGATGGGCTGGACGGTCAGCGCATACGACTCGCCAGCGGGCGGCGGCGCCGGATGGTCGAAGCGGGTCGGGTCGGCGGGCCCGAAGCGCGGGTCCAGTGCGGGGGCGACCAGGGTGGCGCAGGCGGCGAGCAGGCTGATGGCGACCAGCAGGAAGACAAAACGGCGCATCGGGACCACAAGGCAAGGAGAAGGACGACGGGCCGCATCGTACAAAGCCCGGCGGCGGCTTCAGCGCCTGGGGTTGCGGGCTGGCGGCGGCCTGTCGCCAAGCAAATAGCGCGCCCCCTGGCCCTTGGCCGCAGCCTGGTCGCCCTGGTTGTACAGCCCGCAGGTCTTCAGCGACAGGCAGCCGCAGCCGATGCAGGAGGTGAGCTGGTCGCGCAGCCGGGTCATTTCGGCAATGCGGGCGTCCAGCAGCGTGCGCCAGTCGCGGCTGAGCTTTTCCCAGTCGGCCTTGGTGGGCGTGCGGTGCTCGGGCAGCGTGGCCAGCGCGGCGCGGATCTGCTCCAGCGTCAGGCCGATGCTTTGCGCCGCGCGGATGAAGGCAATGCGGCGCAGCTCGCTGCGCGGGTAACGCCGGTGGCCGGCGGCGCTGCGCTGGCTGCGCATCAAGCCCTCGGCCTCGTAGAAGCGCACGGCGCTGGGAGCGACGCCAGCGCGTTGCGCCAGCTCGCCGATGGTCAGCGGCGAACTGGCACTGAGGCGGATCGATTCGGGCATGCGCGTCATCCTCCGGATCAAAAAAGCTATTGACTTCAAGTTCACTTTAACTCCGAGCATGGCGACCATCGCATCAACAGGACGCCTCGCCATGCCGCTGCTCTCCTTCGCCGACCTGCCCGCCCGCCAAGCCCTGGCCACGCCCGCGCCTGTTCGCCGCCAGCGCCGCCCAGCCTTGCGCGAGCTGCTGGACCAAAGCCTGGCGCTGCCACCCGAAACCCGCAACGAGCTGAGCAGCCACATGCCGATGGCGCTGCATGCGCTCAGCGAGCTTGGCGCCAGCGATGCGCGTCTGCATGCCTTCTACGCGCACTACCTGCGTCGCTTCGAAGGTGCGCCGCCCGCACAGGCCTGGGTGCCCGCGCCAGTGGACTGGCCCGTCAGGCTGGGCGACTTCAGCGCCTTC
>NZ_VIDT01000420.1 GCF_006519715.1 Ideonella azotifigens | reverse complement strand
GCGCTCAAGGCCGCCTGGGGGCCTTCAGGCCGACAGGCCGGCCAGCAGCGGCGGGCCCTTCTTTTCCGGCGGCTTGGCGGGGAAGAAGATCACGCGCTTCAGGCGCTTCTCGTCTTCGCCAGCTTCCTGCTTGACGATTTCGCGGGCGTGGAAACGTCCCAGCGTGGCCACGGTGACATCGCCTTCGGCGGTGGCGGAGACGTTCTCGCGGATCAGTGCGAAGGTGGCACGCAGGATCTGCTCGACGCGTTTGTCGGGCACGTCACCCAGGACCTTGGGGTCGCGCAGGCGCAGTTGGGAAACGATTTCAGCGGGTTTCAAAAGGATTCTCCTCGGGCTGCGCGGAAAACAAGGCCGTCCGCGACTCTCGGCCATCAAGTCGTCGCAGCGGTCCCTGCGGTCCGGGCGGTGCGCAGCGCCTCCAGCCGCGCCAGGCGAACGGCCTGGTCCATCGCCAATGTGGCCAAGTGCAGCACCAGCCGCGCGCGGTCGATCTGCACCGTGTGGGTCAAGGCGGGCTGTTCGTGCAGCGGCTCGCAGCCGCTGGCCAGCAGCCACTGGTTGACAAGCAGCCGGTCCGCGTGGATCGCGTCCGCATGCGGCGCGGCGCCGGTCAGCAGCGCCTGCAGGAAGGCTTCGGGCGCCGCGTCCTCCTTCAGGCGGCGGCCGATCGAGCGGTTGAACGCAGCGGGGAGCTGGGGCTCGTCGGCCTGGTCGTTGAACAGTGCGCGCAGGTAGAGCTCGTTGTCGTCGGCGGTGATGTTTTCGCGCTGCTCTTCGACGCCCTGGGCATCAATGCGGCAGATCAACAGGAAGTCGGCCACGGCGTTGCGCACGTGATCGAAATTGCGCAGCGTGACCTTGCCTGGAAAGGCCTCGGTGAAGCGCTGGATGTTGGGCTGAAAGCGCACGCCGCGCCGTTCGGCCCAGTGGGCAAACCTGAGCAGCCGGCCCCGGTAGGTCTTGTGACGAATGCCCCATTGCAGGTAGGCCGAGCTTGCCCAGGCATCGTGGCGGCGCACATAGATCACGACATGCCGGTCAACCTGTGCCGGGTCCAGGCGATGCATCGCCTCTATCGCCTTGTCGGGGCGGTCAAAAAGCGATTCGCTGCTCCAGATCAGCGTGTGGATGCGACGCTCGATTGCCAGCGCCACCGTTGCGACCAGCACGCCGTGCAACTGGTCAGCGCCCTCTGCGTGAGGCAGCGCATGCAAGCGGGCTGTTTCACCGAACTTCTGCCATGCATGACGCTGCACCGGTGCATGTTCCAGCACCAGCCCCAGGTACCAGACACCCTGGGCTTCCAGCGTGTGGCGGGCATCGCGCAGCGTGGCCTGGATCGAACTGGTGCCGGTCTTGCCGCTGCCGGCGTGCAGGATCAATCGAACCGGAGGACGTGCCATCAGATGAGTTTCCGGTTCAGAGCGGCTCGCCGCCACTGCGCAGCCGCTGGTCTTCGGCTTCGAGCGCGTCCAGCCGGCGGGCGTTGGCGATGCACAGCCTGGCGAGCGCACCCAGCAAGCGGCCGTCGTCGATGCGCGGTTGCTTCGGCGTGATCGCGCCGATCTGCAGGGGCGGCTGGCCTTGTTGCACCAGCAGGGCGTCTATCGCCTGGCGGTCGGCATGGGCGTGGCGCGCCACCTGCTCGATGTCCGCTGCATGGGGGTACAAGCCCTGCAGGAATGCCGTGGGTGACGCCGCCTGTGGCAGCAGCCTGCCAACGGCCTTGTCGAAGACCATGGGCAGGGCATCGCTGTCCTGGCGGTCATTGAAGAGCGCACGAAGGAACAGCTCGGTGTCGTCAGGCGTGTGATTTTCGTGGACACGCTCCAGCGGCAGGTCGGCAAGTCCGGCGAACTCGCAGAAGTCGTCGACGACGTCGCCGGCAGCGTCGAAGTTGCGGACCGTCAGGCGACCCGGGAAGGCAGCGTCGTAGCGTGCCAGCGTGGGTGCGAAAAGCGGCTTGCGGTGGGCAACCCATTCGCCGAAGCTGCGCAGGCGGCCGGGGTAGGTCTTGTGCTTCAGGCCCCATTGGATGTACGCCGAGCGGGCCCAGGTCTCGTGGGCCCGAACATAGGCCAGCACCGCCAGGTCCAGGCCTTGTTCGCAAGCACGTTGCAGCGGCCCGAGCACCGCGTCGAAGCGGTCAAAAAAAGATTCGCTGCTCCAGATCATGCTGTGCACGCCGGCCTCGCGGCCGCGCCGAAGCGTGGCTTGCAGCACGCGGTTGAACTGCGCCTCGGCCTCCGCCTGCGGGAGGGCCAGGAACTCATCCTGTCCGCCGAAGCGTTGCCATTCGAACAGCCGCGCGGGCGAGTGTTCGAACATCAGACCCAGGTACAGCACGCCCCGTGCCTGCAGCACTGGGGCATTCGCCTTCAGCGTGGCCTGGATCGAGCTGGTGCCGGTCTTGCCGGCGCCGATGTGGAAGATCAGTTTCATGGAGCGACTCAGGCAGCGGCTGGGGCCGCCAGCGCCAGCAGTTGCACGCCGCTGCCCTTGCCCAGTGCCAGGCTGCGCAGGCAACCGGTGTGCACCAGCAGCAGCTGATGCGGCGCGCAGCGGTAGCTGACGGGTGCCACCACGGGGGGCTCGGCACCGTCGATGCCAAGGGCGTGCGCGCCTTCGGAGACCTCGGCGCTCAGCTCGCCGCCGTACAGTCCGATCACGCCATGTTCTCCGCCCGCCAGGTTGAAGTCGAGCTGCGCAAGGTCACGGGGCATCAGCGAATGCTCCTGCAGTTGCGCCAGGTTGAACTCGCTGCGGAACAGCAGGCACATGATTTCAAGGTACAGGTCGGCGGCCTTGCGCTCCAGCGAGAAGTCGCCAAGTTCGCTGCGCGAGAAGGTCCGTTGGTACACCCCCAGCTGATTCAAGCTGCGCAGCGCCAGGAACTGCTCCTGTGAAAGCCAGCCCTGCCTGGCCATCCATTCGACACGCCGTGCCTCGGTGCTGCTGAACAGGCCTGCCGCCACCTCGCGGCGAGCGGGGCGTTGCGAGGTGCTGCGTGGCAACAGCGCAAAGTCGGAGTTGTCCAGCCGCACGCTGATGTTGGCATGGCGCTTCAGCACCGCCGGGTCGCAGCTGATCGAAAAGCCCAGCAGTCCCTTGCCCATGCCGGCGGCTTCCAGGTCCGGCCTGTGAATGTCGATGTGGCCTGCGCCGATGCACTGGTCCCGCTCGAAGGCCAGCAGGCGATGGCCGGCGACATCGAAGTTGGCACAGTAGACCCAGCCCGAGATCGCGGTCTCGGAGATCTGTTCAATGAATCCCTTCAGCATTTTTTGTGTTCCCTGTCTTGAGTGTGGTGGAAGCCCAATCGGTCGGCCCCAGGCCGGCGGCCACGAGGTAGCGCCTGGCCATCTGCGCGGCGCTGAGCGGGCGGGGGAGCTGCATCTTCTTGCGCGCGCCGGGGCGGCTTGCGCACTTCAGCAGCACCCGCGCCAGGTCCTCCGGATCGTTGGGCTTGAAGTGGTGGCCGCTGGTGCCTTCGATGACTTTTTCGGCCATACCCCCCAGCGCGGGCACGATGACGGGCCGGTCGGCGGCGTAGGCCTCCTGGATCACGACCGGTGAGTTTTCCCACCACTTGCTGGCCATCAGGACGTAGTCGCAGGCCTGCATCAACCGGTGCACGTCCTGGTTGTTGTAGGGGCCGACGTATTCGATGCGCGGGTCTTTCGCCTGGGCGTCTTCGAAGCGCTTCTGGAACTCCTCGGTCACGCCGACCACGTTGCCGTGGATGCGCACGCGGATCGCGGAGGCGCCGGCAACGGTGACCGGCAGCAGGTCCAGGGCATCGAGGATCTGGTCGATGCCCTTGAAGGGGTTGATCTGGCCGAAGTAGCCGAACACGGTCAGGATCGTCCGCGCTGCGGCCTCGCTGCGCTGCCAGGGCAGGCCGGCAGGGCTGCGGTGGGGTGGTGGCCTGTCGGTGGTGGGAGGCGGTGGCACATAGCCGGCCAGGCCGTTCTCTATCACCACCAGTTGCTGCTTCGGGATGCCCCAGGCGATGAAGCGGCTGGCGAGGAAGTGGCTGGGCGAGACCAGTCGCGTCATCTGGCCCATGGCCGCCAGGAAGGACTGCTTGCGCACGTTGAATTCCTCTGCGTCGTGCTCGGGGAAGCAGCCTGCGCAGCGCACCGAACCTGCTGCCTCGCAGAGCTTCTTGTGCGGCCGGGTCACCATCTGGCCGTGGTGGTGGCAAATGGCCAGGAACTCGTGCAGCACCAGCACCGAAGGCACGGGGAAGCGCTCGGCCAGGCGGCGCACGGTGTTGATGCCGATGAACAGGAAGTGGTGGAAGACCATTGCGCTGGGCTGCAGCGTCTGGACCAGTTCGGCTACGGCGCCGAGCTGGCTGGGCTCGGCGAGGTGGAAGTAGTGGTCGTAGCGCGCCGGTTGGTAGGCGATGGTGTGTTCATCCGGCGTCTCGAAACGCAGCTTGGCCAACTGGGCCTCCGGGCACATCGCGACGAACGCGGCCTTCTGGCCCAGCGCCAGCAGGCCCTTGTAGAGCGTGTACGCGCTGACCTCGGCGCCGCCTTTGCTGATGGATGGATGGGCGTGCGAGAAGACGACGATCATGGTGCTGCCCGGTGGCCCTCGTCCTGCTGCTGCCAGCGCAGGATCAGCTGCTGGTTGACCCGGTCGTGCAGCGGCATGCTGGTCGGCCGGCTCAGGCGCAGGCAATGCGGCGCGGCTGCAGCACGCGAGCGCACCGGCGGCCGGGGCAGCGCGTTGGTGCGCCAGTAGCCGGGCAGCAGCGTAGGGGCCTGCACGCGGTGCGCCTCGAAGGCGGCGGTGTGCCAGGCAAAGGCCTGGCTTTCGTGGCCGGTCTCGGCCTGGCTGCCCTTGAAGAATTCGATGTCCAGGTAGTCGATCTCACTGCTGGCTTGCTGCAGGTGGCTTTGCACGGCCTCGGTGCCGGCCGGCGTGAGCAGCACGGCGGGGCCGAGGAAGGCAAAGCGCCGCACTGTGCAGGTGGCCAAAAGGTCCGGCAGCAGCG
>NZ_VIDT01000042.1 GCF_006519715.1 Ideonella azotifigens | reverse complement strand
GCAGGCCGGCCGGTACTGCCGCCAGGTCGGCTTCGGTGCGGATGACCGCATGCGGCGCGCAGGGCACGCCCGCACGGCTGAAATGGGCCTTCTCGTCGGCACGGTCCTGGCAAATTGCCACCGCGTCACCCGCGGGCGCCACCGGCCGGCGCTCGGCCAGCACCCGCAGCGACTGGGCAGGCACGTTCTCGAATTCAGTCGTCACCGCGTCGGCCACATCGGCCAGCAGCGCCAGCCCGACCGGGTCCAGGTAGTCGGCCTGGATGTGGCGGTGCGAAACCAGCCCGGCCGGGCTGTCCGGGTCCGGGTCCAGCACTGCTGTGCGGTAGCCCAGGGCCTGGGCAGCGTGCACGAACATGCGGCCCAGCTGGCCGCCGCCCATCACGCCCAGCGTGGCCCCAGGCAACAGAGGCCGATCGGCTCGCGGCTGGGTCATTGCAGGTCCTGGGTCATCGCCCGCGCAACTTCGGTCTGGCGCACACGGAAGGCGGCCAGCTGCTCGCGCAGCGCGGCGTCCTGGTTGGCCAGCATCGCGACCGCGAACAGCGCGGCATTCGCTGCACCGGCGGTGCCGATGGCGAAGGTCGCGACCGGAATGCCCTTGGGCATCTGCACGATGGAATGCAGCGAGTCGACCCCTTGCAGGTGGCGGCTGGCGACCGGCACGCCGAGCACCGGCACCAGCGTCTTCGCAGCCAGCATGCCCGGCAGGTGGGCCGCACCGCCGGCACCGGCGATGATGGCCTGCAGGCCGCGCGCCTGCGCGGCCTCGGCATAGGCGAACATCTCGTCCGGCATGCGGTGGGCCGAGACAACACGCGCCTCATGGGCGATGCCGAACTCGGCGAGAATCTGGGCCGCGGCCTTCATGGTTTCCCAGTCGCTGGACGACCCCATGACAATGCCAACCACGGGCGAGGCGCTGTTCATCAAGGCTTCTGACTCCGGATCACACAAAACACGGATTTTAGGCTGCGCTTGTTTCCAGCCGGTGAGGCCTCATTTGCGACCCTGCCGCCAGTGGCCTGAAGAGGACCGTCAAACCGTCTGAAAGCAGCGCCCGGTCTGCGCCCTCCGCCAGCTTTTCCAAGAACACCATGATCGACATCACCATTGAGAATTTCCAGGCCGAGCTGATCGAAGCCTCGATGCAGCAGCCGGTCCTGCTGGACATCTGGGCGCCCTGGTGCGGGCCGTGCAAGTCACTCAGTCCGGTGCTGGAAAAGCTGGAGACCGACTACGAAGGCCGCTTCCTGCTGGCCAAGCTCAACAGCGACGAACAGCCCGAGATCGCCGGCCAGCTGAGCCAGGCCTTTGGCGTGCGCTCCATCCCCTTCTGCGTGATGTTCTCGCAGGGCCAGCCGGTGGACGGCTTTGTCGGCGCGCTGCCGGAAGCGCAGATCCGCGAGTTCCTCGCCAAGCACGTGCCGACCGAGCACGAACTCGTTGCCGAGGCCGAAGTGGAAGAGGCCGAGCAGCTGATGGCCGAAGGTGGCGACGTGCAAGACGTGCTGGCCAAGCTGCAGGAAGCCGTTGCCATCGACCCGGCCAACGACACCGCCCGCCTGGACTACCTGAAGCTGCTGCTGAGCCTGGCAGGCGACGAGCCGGCGCGCATCGCGCAGGCCCGCCACGCCTTCGAGCCGGCCGCGGCCAAGGTGTTGTCCGACACCCGCTTCTCCGCCGTAGAGCATTGGCTGAAGGCGGCCGAGGCCATGGCACAGGCCCGCCCTCGGGCCGAGCTGGACGCCGCCATCGCGGCGAACAAGCGTGACTTCGATGCACGCTTCGAGCGCGCCCAGCAACTGCTGGTCGCCGGCGAGCCGACCGCGGCCATGGACGAGCTGCTGGAGATCCTGATGCGCGACAAGGCCTGGAACCAGGACCTGGCGCGCAAGACCTATGTCGCCATCCTGGAGTTGATGACCAAGCCCGCGCCCAAGGCCGCCGCCGAGGCCGCCACCAAAGGCACGCTGGAAATCGCCGGCAAGGCCGCCGTGACCTCGTCCGACCCGGTGCTGGACCAGTACCGGCGCAAGCTCAGCATGGTGCTGTTCTGACCGGCTGATGCACTCGGCCTGCCGAGTGCATCAGCCCTTCAAATGACTTCTCGCAGCGTCGTGGCGAGGGTCTCGCGCATCGACTGCTGGTGCACTTTGTGCAGCGCCAGCGACTCCTCGGCGCGAGCCTGGTGCACCGCCGCTTCGTCGGGCAGCTGGCAAGCGCCAAACACCCGGGCCAGGCGGGCATGGGTCGCCGCCCAATCGTCGGCATCGAACTGCGAGGCCAGGCCGCGCTCGGCCTGGCGCGCATCCCGCAGGCCTTCGGCCAGGCGCTGGCTGCACACATGGCACCAGGCCCGGTCGGCCAGGAAACGGGGCTCGCGGTAAGCCATGCCTTCGCTGCGGGCGCGGCCCAGGTAGGCATCGAACAAGGCCACGGCCTCGTCGAAACGGCCCAGCACGACAAGCAACTGCGCGCGCAGCTGGATCGGCACCATCGCCGTCAGCGCCACGGCACCTGCGCCCCAGTCGTAATTCGCGGTGGACTCGGCTTCCAGCAAGGCCTTGGCGGCCACGTCCAGGTCGGTGTGGCCAAAGGCATCGTCAAGCCCGATGCGCGCCGAGCGCATCGCCGAGATGTTGTGCAGCAGCGCGCTGATCATCGAGCCGTCGCCATCGGCGCTGGCATGGGTGCGGGCCTTCAGGTACCAGACCTGCGAGGCCTCGTCGTCACCCGCGAAGCGGTAGGCGTCTGCCAGCACCAGCCCGGCACGGGCGCGGGCGCTGTGGTGGTCGGGTGCGGCCAGTTGCAGCGTCTCCAGCAGCTGCCCTGCCATCTGCGTCATGCTGGATTCGTTCCAGCTGCAGCTGGCCAGCCATGCCGAAGCCAGGGCCTGCATCGCGGTGTCTCCGGCCTCCATCGCCAGCTCGCGGCTGCGGCGGAACTTGTCCTTGGCCTTGGGCGCCAACGCCTCGAAGTGGTCGATCTGCCCGTCCACCAGCCAGACCCACGCACTGAGCCGCGCCGAGCGCCGGCGCTGGCTCTGGGTGCGCAGCCCCGCCAGGGCAAAGCGGGCATCGGCCAGCAGGCCGTGGCGAGCCAGCGCGCCGGCACGTTCAGCCTTCAGGCATTCACGCTGGACCGGGTCATCGGCGCTGACAATCGCCGCGTCCAGCCGCTCGATCAGACGGGAGGCCATTGCAATGCGCCCCGCTTCAGCCGGTGAGGCGCTCGAGCGCCTCGCGGTACTTGGCGGCCGTGTGCGCCACCACCTCGGCCGGCAGCGCCGGTGCCGGTGCGGTCTTGCCCCAGGGCTTGCCGTCCACCGTGGCCTGCTCCAGCCAGTCGCGCACGAACTGCTTGTCGTAGCTGGGCGGGTTGATGCCTTCCTGATAGCCCTCGACCGGCCAGTAGCGCGAGGAGTCGGGCGTCAGCACCTCATCCATCAGCGTCAGCGTGCCGTCGGCGTCCAGGCCGAACTCGAACTTGGTGTCGGCAATGATGATGCCCTTGGTCAGCGCAAAGGCGGCAGCCTCCTCGTAGAGGCGGATGGCGACCTCGCGCATCTTGGCCGCCAGCTCGGCGCCGATCTGCTTTTCCATCTGCGCAAACGAGATGTTCTCGTCGTGCTCGCCCATCTCAGCCTTGGTGGCCGGCGTGAAGATGGGTTGCGGCAGCTTGGAGGCGTTTTTCAGGCCAGCCGGCAGCTTTTCGCCGCAGACCGACTGGCTTTCCTGGTATTCCTTCCAGCCCGAGCCGGCCAGGTAGCCGCGCACCACGGCCTCAACCGGGATCGGCTTCAGACGCTTGACCAGCATCGCCCGGCCCTTGACCTGCGCGACTTCATCGGCCGCAACCGCCGACTCCGGCGCGTCGCCGGTCAGGTGGTTGGGCACCACGTGGCCCAGCTTGTCGAACCAGAACAGCGCCATCTGCGTCAGCAGCGCGCCTTTGCCCGGAATCGGTTCGGCCATGATGACGTCGAAGGCCGACAGGCGGTCCGAGGCAATCATCAGGATGCGGTCCTCGCCGACCACATAGTTGTCTCGCACCTTGCCACGGGCCAGCAGAGGAAGGGAATGCAGGGAGCTTTCGTGCAGCGCGTGGTCCATGAAAAATCTCAGGTGAACAACAGGCGATTGTAAAACCGCCCGCGCGGCATGGGCTCTGCCGGCGGGCGGTTTCGCGAATGCAGCCTAACAGAGAGGCCGCGGCGCAAGCCTGTCAGTTGACGGTCTGCGCCAGTTCGCCCAGCGCGTAGCGGCGGGCCACTTCCACCAGCGGCACGGCCTTGATCTTGCCCGCCTGGCCTTCGCAGCCAAACTCCAGGTAGCGCTGCTTGCAGACCTTCATTGCCGCCTCACGGGCCGGCTTGAGCCATTCGCGCGCGTCGAACTTGTCCGGGTTCTCGGCCAGGAACTTGCGCACCGCGCCGGTCATCGCCAGGCGGATGTCGGTGTCGATGTTGATCTTGCGCACGCCGAACTTGATGGCCTCCTGGATCTCCTCGACCGGCACACCAAAGGTCTCCTTCATCTTGCCGCCGTACTGGTTGATCTGCGCCAGCAGCTCCTGCGGGACGGAGGAGGAACCGTGCATCACCAGGTGGGTGTTGGGAATGCGCTTGTGGATTTCCTTGACGCGGCTGATGGCCAGGATGTCACCGGTGGGCTTGCGGCTGAACTTGTAGGCGCCGTGGCTGGTGCCGATGGCAATCGCCAGCGCGTCCAGCTGCGTGGCCTTGACGAACACCGCCGCCTCTTCCGGGTCGGTCAACATCTGGCTGTGGTCCAGCTTCACGTCGGCGCCAATGCCGTCCTCCTCGCCAGCGTCGCCGGTCTCCAGGTTGCCCAGGCAGCCCAGCTCACCCTCGACCGTGACACCGACTTTGTGCGCCATCTCGACCACGCGGCGCGTCACGTCAACGTTGTAGTCGAACGAAGCCGGCGTCTTGCCGTCCTCGCGCAGCGAGCCGTCCATCATCACCGAGCCAAAGCCCAGGTCGATCGCACCCTGGCAGATCGCCGGGCTCTGTCCATGGTCCTGGTGCATCACCAGCGGGACTTGCGGCCAGGTTTCCACGGCCGCCTGGATCAGGTGCTTGATGAAATGCTCGCCGGCATATTTACGGGCGCCGGCACTGGCCTGCAGGATCACCGGCGCGTTGACTTCGGCCGCGGCCGACATCACGGCCTGCACCTGCTCCAGGTTGTTGACGTTGAATGCCGGGATGCCGTAGCCGTTTTCGGCGGCATGGTCCAGCAGCTGGCGCATGGAAACGAGAGGCATGGTCTGCTCCGAGAGAGTGAAAAATCCTGAGGGCGGGCCGGCGGCAGAAGGCTGCCCGCGGCAGTCCTGCACTCTTCGTAACCACGCCGTAACTCGCCAAATTCTAACGACCGCAGGGCACTGACGGGTGCCGAAGCCCCCAGTTCTTGGGCGGCGGCCCGATGGCAACTGCGCCATATCGCCGCAAATCCCGTGCCTTTCCCCGCCTTTTCCGGCGCTGCCCATCGGCTTGGCCGGGCAAAACTTGAGCCCAATCTCGTTCAAGCATGTTCACAGGGCGCCCGTGCGCCGGAGAAGTCCCATGGCCCGCACCGATCTCGCTTCCGCCACCACCTGGATCACCTCGCTGGTGCAGCGGCACCCCAGCGGCCTGGCGCAAGCCGTGGCCGCCCGCGCCGGCTGCTCTCTGGCCAAGGCGCGCCGGCTGGTGCACCAGCTGACCGAACTGGGCTGGCTGAAGCGCTCCGGCCCGCTCAACCGGCCGCAGTTCGAGGCTGGCCCCATGCGCCAGATCGTGCAGCGCTACCCGCTGCAAGGCCTGGACGAAGACCGTCCCTGGGCGCGCGACTTTGCGCCGCATTTCTCGCTGCCCGCCCATGTGCGCGAAATGA
Source organism: Ideonella azotifigens (assembly GCF_006519715.1). Taxonomy (GTDB): domain Bacteria; phylum Pseudomonadota; class Gammaproteobacteria; order Burkholderiales; family Burkholderiaceae_C; genus Ideonella; species Ideonella azotifigens. Next base: position 11,983 of record NZ_VIDT01000042.1, on the reverse strand, counting down.
TGCAGCACGCCTTCACCGAGCTGCTGAACAATGCCATTGACCACAGCGAAGGCACGCAGGTCGCCATCTCGCTGCGCCAGACGAACAACCATGCCCAGTTGCTGGTGTCGGACGACGGCCGCGGCCTGTTCGACAAGATCCGCGAAGGCTTCGACATCGAAGACCCGGCCGCCGCGATGCTGGAACTGAGCAAGGGCAAGCTGACCAGCAGCCCGCAGCGCCACACCGGCCGCGGCCTGTTTTTCACCTCTCGCCTGGCCGACGTGTTCGATCTGCACGCCAATTCGCACGCTTTCCAACACCGAGAGTGGCGCGAATCGCACTGGGTGCAGGGCAAGGCCATGCGCCAGAGCGGCAGCGCGGTCTATCTGGCGATTGCACTGGACACCTCGCGCACGCTGGAGCAGGTGATGCGCTCGGCCAGCCTGGACGGCGAAAGCTATGGCTTCGAACGCACCACGCTGCCGCTGCGCCTGCTGACCGGCGAACACGTGGCCCTCGAATCCCGCTCGCAGGCCCGCCGCGTCGCCGCCCGCCTGGGCCAGTTTAAGCAGGCCGAGCTGGACTTCAGCGGTGTCGAGCGCATTGGCCAAGGTTTCGCCGACGAACTCTTCCGCGTCTTTGCCCGCGACCAGCAGCAAGTCGAACTGCAGATCCGCAACGCGAGCAGAAATGTGGCCGCGATGATCGCGGCGGTTCAAGCCAGCTGAAATCAGCGGACCATGCAGACTTTCAACATGTTCGTACCGCCGGGGTGGCCCATCGGCTCGCCGCAGGTGATCGCGTAGGTGTCGCCCGGCTTCAGCGCGCCACGTGCCACCAGCAGGCGTTCGGCTTCGGCCAGGGCCTGGTCGCGGTCGGTGTGGGTGGGCATCAGGATCGGGCGCACGTTGCGGTAGAGCGCCATGCGGGTCTGCGAGCCGGCCTTGCTGGTCAGGCCGTAGATCGGCACCTTGATGCGGTAACGGCTCATCCACAGCGCCGTCGAACCCGATTCGGTCAGCGCGATGATGGCCTTGCAGCCCAGGTGGTGCGCGGTGAACAGCGCGCCCATCGCAATCGACTGGTCGATGCGGCCGAAGCGCTTGTTGGTGAAGTCGGCGTCCAGCCGCACGTCGTCGGCGCGCTCGGCTTCCAGCGCGATCTGCGCCATCTGCTCCACGGTTTCCACCGGATAACGGCCGGCGGCGGTCTCGGCGCTCAGCATCACCGCGTCGGTGCCGTCCAGCACGGCGTTCGCCACGTCGCTGACCTCGGCGCGCGTGGGCACCGGGTTGACGATCATCGACTCCATCATCTGCGTGGCCGTGATGGCGATCTTGTCCATCTCGCGGGCCATGCGGATCATGCGTTTTTGCAGCGCCGGCACCGCCGCGTTGCCCACTTCCACCGCCAGGTCGCCGCGCGCGACCATGATGCCGTCGCTGGCCTTCAGGATGGCTTCCAGGTGCGGGATGGCTTCGCTGCGCTCGATCTTGGCGATCATCGCCGGCTTGTGGCGCCACGGTTCGCCGGCCACATTGGCCAGCTGGCGCGCCATTTCCATGTCGGTGGCATTCTTGGGAAAGCTCACGGCCAGGTAATCGCATTGGAAGCTCATCGCGGTCTTGATGTCTTCCATGTCCTTGCCGGTCAGCGCCGGCGCGGTCAGGCCGCCGCCCTGCTTGTTGATGCCCTTGTTGTTGGACAGCTCGCCGCCGATCTTCACCAGCGTGAAGACCTTGTCGCCCTGCACGCGGTCGACCGTCAGCACGATCAGGCCGTCGTTGAGCAGCAGCACGTCGCCGGGCTTCACGTCGCGCGGCAGTTCCTTGTAGTCAAGGCCCACGCCTTCGATGTCGCCAGGCTCGGTGCGGGCCGCATCCAGTACGAACGGCATGCCGTTCTCCAGCATCACCTTGCCCTGCTCGAACTTGCCGACGCGGATCTTCGGGCCCTGCAGGTCGGCCATCAGCGCAACCGTCTTGCCGACCTTGGCGGCGCACTGGCGCACCAGGTTCGCACGGTCTATGTGGTCTTGCGCCTTGCCGTGGCTGAAGTTCAGCCGCACCACGTCCACGCCAGCCTGCAACAAGCGCTCCAGGACCTCCGCGTCACTGGAAGCTGGGCCAAGGGTGGCGACGATTTTGGTGGCACGGGACATGAAGCGGTCTCCTGAGGGGGGCCTCATTATCCGCAGCCGCGGGCGCTTGGCGTTACAAGCGAATTACCAACGCAAAACGGTGAAGCCGCGGACCGCCGCCGCGCGGCCGGTCCGCGCCCATTTCACTTCGCTGCGGCGCGCTGCGCAGCCACGTCGGCCACCGCCAGCGCGGTCATGTTGACCACGCGGCGCATCGTGGCCGAAGGCGTCAGCACATGCACAGGCGCCGCGGCGCCGAGCAGGATCGGGCCGACCGTCACGTTGTGGCCGCTGGTCACCTTCAGCACGTTGAACAGGATGTTCGCGGCGTCGAGGTTGGGCATCACCAGCACGTTGGCACTGCCGCTCAGCGTGCTCTCGGGCAGGATGGCCTGGCGGATGTCTTCCGACAGCGCGGCGTCGCCGTGCATCTCGCCATCGCACTCGATCTCGGGCGCACGCTGCACGAAGAGGTCGCGCGCGGCACGCATGCGCTTGGCACTGGGCCGGGTCGACGAGCCGTACATCGAGTGGCTGAGGAAGGCCAGTTTGGGTGGCAGGCCGAAGCGCTGCACTTCTTCGGCGGCCATCAACGCGATGTCACACAGTTCCTCGGCCGACGGGGCTTCGTTGACGAAGGTGTCGGTGATGAACAACGTGTGCTGATCCAGCATCAGCGCATTCATGGTCGCCATCGTCGTGATGCCGGGCCGCGGCCCAATCACCGCCTTGACGTGTTCGAAGTGGCCATCGAAGCGGCCCACCAGGCCACACAGCATCGCGTCCGCATCGCCGCGGCGCAGCAGCATCGCGCCGATCAAGGTGTTGGAGCGGCGCAGCGCCGCCTTGGCCGCCTCGGGCGACACGCCGTCGCGGCCCATCAGCTTGTGATAGTCCTCCCAGCAGGCGCGGTAGCGCGGGTCGTCTTCAGGGTCCACTACCTCGAAGTCCACACCCGGCTTCAAGCGCAGGCCGGCGCGCTCGATGCGCATCGCGATCACCGCCGGGCGGCCGATCAGGATGGGCTTGGCCAGGCCTTCGTCCAGCACCGCCTGCACCGCACGCAGCACACGCTCGTCTTCACCCTCGGCATAGACCACGCGCGCCGGCTGCAGCTTGGCCGCGGCGAACACCGGGCGCATGAACATGCCGGTCTGGTAGACGTAGCGGCTCAGCACGTCGCGGTAAGCGTCCATGTCGGTGATCGGCCGGGTGGCCACACCGGAGGCCTCTGCCGCCTTGGCCACGGCCGGGGCGATGCGCAGGATCAGCCGCGCGTCGAACGGCGTCGGGATCAGGTATTCCGGGCCGAACTTCAGCTCCTTGCCGGCATAGGCCGCCGCCACTTCGTCGGACGCCTCGGCCTTGGCGAGTGCTGCGATCTCGCGCACGCAGGCCAGCTTCATCTCTTCGGTGATGCGCGTGGCGCCGCAGTCCAGCGCGCCGCGGAAGATGTACGGGAAGCAGAGGACGTTGTTGACCTGGTTCGGGTAGTCCGACCGGCCGGTAGCGATGATGCAGTCCGGCCGCGCGGCCTTGGCCAGCTCGGGGCGGATCTCCGGCTCCGGGTTGGCCAGCGCCAGGATGATGGGCTGAGTGCCCATCTTCTTGACCATCTCGGCCGTCAGCACGCCGGCGGTGGAGCAGCCGAGAAACACGTCCGCGCCCTCGATCACGTCGCCCAGCGTGCGGGCCAGCGTGACCTGGCAGTAGCGCTGCTTGGACTCGTCCAGCTTGCCGCTTCGCGCATCCTCGCGCTCGCTCTGGATCACGCCCTTGGAGTCGCAGACGAAGATGTGCTCGCGCTTCACGCCCAGGCCAACCATCACATCCAGGCAGGCAATGGCCGCGGCGCCAGCGCCGGACACCGCCACCTTGACCTCGCCGATCTGCTTGCCCACCAGTTCCAGCCCGTTGAGCAGCGCAGCGCTGGAGATGATGGCGGTGCCATGCTGGTCGTCATGGAAGACCGGGATGTTCATGCGCTCGCGCAGCTTCTTCTCGATATAGAAGCACTCGGGCGCCTTGATGTCTTCCAGGTTCACGCCGCCCAGCGTCGGCTCCATCGCGGCAATGATCTCGACCAGCTTGTCCGGGTCGTTCTCGGCCAGTTCAATGTCGAACACGTCGATGCCGGCGAATTTCTTGAACAGGCAGCCCTTGCCTTCCATCACCGGCTTGCTGGCCAGCGGCCCGATGTTGCCCAGGCCCAGCACCGCCGTGCCGTTGGTCACCACGCCGACCAGGTTGGCGCGCGAGGTGTACTCCGCTGCCAGCGACGGGTCTTGCTCAATCGCCAGGCACGGATAGGCCACGCCCGGGGAATAAGCCAACGACAGGTCCCGCTGGTTCAGCAGGGCCTTGGTCGGCGTGACCGCGATCTTGCCGCGGGTCGGGCTGCGGTGATACTCGAGCGCGGCTTCGCGCAGGGCCTGTTCGGCGGGGGACAAGGAAGGCTTGGTCATGGACACAGCAGGTGAGGAACAGAAGCGTGGGTGCGCCTGGCCCAACGCCAAGTGCATCCACCCCAATCTATCCCTGCAAAACCGGCGGCCCTAAGGGAAACCCACAATCATGCGAAAAATGCATGAGACCATGCACAAGGGCACCCCACATTGACCATGACGTTGGTGGTTTCAGGAAAGGTGGCCGGCAGCGGCAGTTTCCCGCCTCATCGCATCAGATCCAACACATTTGCTGAAGCTCTCGAAAGTAGGCGAGCCCTGCGTTGCAGACGGCCAAACCACCGGAGACTCAGCGCTCTGCCTTGTGGGCAGGGCTGAGGCCACATGCCGAAGCCGATACCGGCGCAGTATGAGCCCATGACTGCGACAAGCGGCCGAACATTTTGGCAAGATCCTCACCCGGACCCGCGTCCGGCGAAGTGCAGGAAACGCCGTCAAAACTCGTCAAATCGAAGCGGCCATTCGACGTCTTCTTGAACAAGCGGCTGTCCTGAGATTCAGCACCATAAGCCAGCACGCCAATGCGGCGGTGCTCGAGATAGCCCAGCAGCGTCCGCACAACACCAACAGGCGCCACTTCGCACATGCGTGCGAAGTGGCTCCACTCGGTCGCCACCACCACATGGTCGTCCGCAAAGCGGCCAAAGTAATCATCCCATTCCGGCACGCTGTTCATGTCCGCTCGAATGTAGGGGTGTACGCCATAGATCACTTGGCGCAAAGGATCCTTCAACTCAGGCGCCCCCGAGAGACGGCGACCACCATTCATGCCGTCGACCAGGACCACGTTCTGGGCACCTTGGGCGCGCAGCGCATCGATGATGGCCTGGTGCCCTTGACGCCAACGCTCCCACTCCACCGAATCCGGCCGAGTCACGCTTTGGGGTTCGTTGAACAATTCGAACACCACGCCGAGGTCATCGCTGAAGCGTGGGGCCAGTGCTTGCCATGCCCGTAGGCTGGACGGCCCTGGCATGGTTTCCACCGCGTGCACCTTCGTGCGCCCTTGCCATTGCATCAGCAAAAACACCGTCAGGCCACGGTCCCTGGCCAGCTTCACGGCAGCAGCCAATTCATCCTGATAGTCAGGCTGGTACTGCCGTGACTGGGGATCAAGGAACGGCATGCCGACCGCGTACCTGACCGAATCCCCCGCAATGCGCGTCACCATCTCCATGTTGGCGGCGCCAAACGAAGACTGAGCAGCCAATGTATCGGGGTCGCTGTTCCATTTTGCGGGAATGACTCGACCGTAGAAATTCAAGCCCGAAGGTACCCAGGGACGGCAATCGCGCAGCAACTCGCGGCCATCACGCACGCTCACCTGTCCCGTGGGGGCAGCCAACGCAGTAGAAGCGCAGATCAGGCCGACCACCAATGCGCTGGCCAAGCCTTTGAGCGTCCTGGTGACGCTTGCGGTTCGGCAAAGATGATGAGGAAAGGTCACAACGCCGCTCCAGTTTGAGCCGACAGGTTAGTCGACCACCGGGGCGGAACTGCGCTTCTCCCTCGGAGTTGAAGGGGCGAGGGGCCGGTTGCGGCCCCTCGCGCTTATGCCATTGCGCGCTTGCTCAGGATCTCGAAGGCCGGCAGGGTCTTGCCTTCCAGCACTTCAAGGAAGGCGCCGCCACCGGTCGAGATGTAGCCCACATCCTTCTCGATGCCGTACTTGGCGATGGCCGCCAGTGTGTCGCCGCCGCCGGCGATGCTGAAGGCGTCGCTGTCGGCAATCGCGCGGGCAATGGTTTCGGTGCCGTGAGAAAAGGCCTCGAACTCGAACACACCGACCGGACCGTTCCAGACGATGGTGCCGGCGGCCTTCAGCTGCGCGGCCAGCCTGGCGGCGGTCTCGGGGCCGATGTCCAGGATCAGGTCGTCGTCGGCCACGTCGGTCGCGGCCTTGACGGTGGCCGGCGCGTCAGCGGCAAAGGTCTTGGCGCAGACCACGTCTGTGGGGACCGGCACCGCGGCACCGCGTGCCTTCATCGCCTCGATCACCGCCTTGGCCTGGTCCACCAGGTCCAGCTCGACCAGGCTCTTGCCGATCTTCAGACCGGAGGCCAGCAGGAAGGTGTTGGCAATGCCGCCGCCGACGATCAGGCCGTCCACGTTCTTCGCCAGCGACTGCAGGATGGTCAGCTTGGTCGAGACCTTGGAGCCGGCGACGATGGCCACCAGCGGGCGCTTCGGGTTGGCCAGCGCCTTGTTGATCGCGTCGATCTCGGCGGCCAGCAGCGGGCCGGCGCAGGCGATCTTGGCGAACTGGGCGATGCCATAGGTCGAGGCCTCGGCGCGGTGCGCTGTGCCAAATGCATCGTGCACGAAGATGTCGCACAGCGCGGCCATCTTCTTCGCCAGCACTTCGTCGTTCTTCTTCTCGCCCTTGTTCACCCGGCAGTTTTCCAGCAGCACGACCTGGCCCGGCGCGACGTCCACACCATCGACCCAATTGGCCTCCAGCTTGACCTCCCGGCCCAGCAACTCGCCCAGGCGCACGGCCACCGGCGCCAGCGAATCCTCGGGCTTGAACTCGCCTTCGGTCGGGCGGCCCAGGTGGCTGGTGACCATCACCGCGGCACCGGCCTTGAGCGCCAGCTCGATGCAGGGCACCGAAGCGCGGATGCGGGTGTCTTCGGTGATGTTGCCCGACTTGTCCTGCGGCACGTTGAGGTCGGCGCGGATGAACACGCGCTGGCCAGAGACCTTGCCCTGGTCCACGAGGTCTGCAAAGCGGATGACGTTCATGGTGGTGTGATGGTTGAAGTGAAGGGAGGAAATACGGGCCGTGCTCACCAGCCCAGCGTGAGCCGCAGCGTCAGCAGCACCACGGTGCCGCAAACGATGGTGCCGAGGATGCCGCGGCGCCACCAGAACCACAGCGCGCCGGCCGCAGCGGCGAACAGCCGCGCGTCGCGCCAATCATGGATCATGTGGCCTTGCGTCATCACCGTTTCCGGCACGACGACCGCCACCAGCGCAGCCAGCGGCGCGTAACGCAGCGCCTCGCGCAGCCAGGCGGGAATGGGCACCTCGCGCTCGGGCAGCAGGAAAAAGCCACGCGTCAGCACCGTGATCAGCGCGAGTCCGATCAAGGCAATCACAGCTTCCCAGGTGCTCATGTGCGGTCCCCGGGATTGGCCACCGCCACCGGTGCGGACGGCGCCTTGAAGTGATCCAGCAGCACGCCGATGGCAATCGCCGCGGCAATCGCGGTGACGATGTTGAGCTTCAGCGGCAGCGAGTAGGCTGCCACCGAAGCGCAGCCGGCCACGGCGGCGGCGAGCCAGGTCGCGCGGTCAGACAGCAGCGAGCCCGTCAGGCCCAGCAGCGCCAGCGTGCCGGCGAAGCCCAGGCCCCAGGCGGTGGGGATGGTGTCGGCCAGGAAGATGCCCAGCAGCGACAAGATTTGCCAGGCCAGCCAGTTGACCACCGCGCCGCCCCAGAAATAAGGCAGTTGCTCGGGCGAAGGCTTGGGCTCGGGGAAACGCCGCATGAAGCAGACGTAGTTCAGGTCGGCCGTGAAATAGGCCTGCCACATGCGCTGGCGCCGCGGCAAGTGGCCGAAATAAGGCCGCCAGCCCGCACTGAAGATCACGAAGCGCAGGTTCACGCAGATCGCCGTGGCCCAGACGACCCAGATCGGCGCGCCGGAAACGATCAGCGGCAGCGTGGCCAGCTGCGCGCTGCCGGCGAACACCAGCAAGGACATCAGCACCGACAGCGGCACGCCCAGGCCGGTTTTGACCATCGCCACGCCGGTCACCAGACCCCAGGCCGCGATGCCCAGCGCAATGCCCACCATCTCGTGTGCACCACGCCGGAATTCAGGATGCCGCCACAGCGGCTCAGAAACGCTCATGCCGCCATTGTCCTATGGACCCTGGCAGCCGGAATTTCAGGCCGGCATCTGCCTGCGGGCCTGACCAACCGCCCGCGCCCCATCAGAGCGCTGCGCGACGCATCAAGCCTCAGGCAGGCTTCTTGACCCAGGCGTTGCACCAGCCGTTGGCATGGACCTGCTTGCGGCCGAACATCGCGCAGCCGGCCCATTCGTCGCTGGCTGCGCCCTGGAAAAGGCCGCAGTCCACGCAGCGTTGCGAGGCCTGGTGCTTGGGGAATTTCGCGCCGTCCACCTTGCTGGTGTCGTGCTTATAGCCCAGCGCGGCCGAGGTTTCGTCGGCTTCGTCCACATGCACCGGCGCGGCCAGCGCGGAGGCCGGCAGCGCCACGCTGGCGCCCACAGTGCCCAGCGCCTGGATCATGAAGAAACGGCGGGAAGAAAGTGAAAAGGGGGAGTTCATGCTGCAAGCTCCAGCCGGACCGGCGCGCGGCCCGGCGAGGGGGGCATCCAGCGATGCCCCCGGGTTCAATCCCTGCGGAAGGGAAACGGGAAAGGCCATGCGCCTGCGGGTCAGCCTCTAGCCCTTGGGCAGCTTGAACACCCACATCATCCCGCCCTGTTCGAGGAAGTTGACCTTCTTGGCCACTTCCCCGCCCCACAGCGGCACTGCACCACCCCAGCCGGAAGCAACGCCCACGTACTGCTCGCCGTTCTGCTGCCAAGTGACCGGCGGCGCCACCACGCCGGAGCCGGTCTGGAACTGCCAGACGACCTTGCCGGTCTTGGCATCGGCCGCCTTCAGGTAGCCCTCTGGCGTGCCCCAGAACACCAGGTTGCCGCCGGTGGTCAGCACGCCACCCCACAGCGGCGCGCTGTTCTTCACCTCCCAGACGATCTTGCCGGTCTTCGGGTCCATGGCGCGCAGCGAGCCGATGTAGTCCTCGTTGAGCGGCCGGATGGTGAAGCCCGCACCCAGGTAGGCCGCGCCCTTCTTGTAGGCCACGGGCTCGTTCCAGATCTCCATGCCCCATTCGTTAGACGGCACGTAGAACAGCTGCGTGTCCGGGCTGTAGGCCATCGGCATCTGGTTCTTGCCGCCCAGGAAGCCGGGCGCGGAGAAGACTTCGCTGCCCTTCTTGCCGTCGCCCACAGTCGGGTCACCGGGCCGGTTCTCGGCCACGAAGTTCGGGCGCCCGGTGGCCAGGTCCACACCAGTGGCCCAGGTGATCTTCTTGACAAACGGGAAGGCGTTGACCAGCTTGCCGTTGTTGGCATCGATCACGTAGAAGAAGCCGTTGCGATCGGCCTTGCCGCCGACCCGCTTGCCATCCATGTCGAAGGTGATGAACTCGTTGGCGCCGTCGAAGTCCCAGCTGTCGTTGGGCGTGCCCTGGTAGTGCCACTTGATCTGGCCGGTCTTCACGTCGATCGCGACGGTGGAGCAGGAGAAGAGGTTGTCGCCCTTGCGCAGGTGGCTGTTCCATGGCGCCGGGTTGCCGGTGCCGAAGTAGGCCAGCCCCGTCTTGCGGTCATAGGTGCCGCCCAGCCAGGTGGCCGCGCCGCCGGTCTTCCAGAGGTCGCCCGGCCAGGACTGGTTGGTGGTGCCGGAGATGCCGTTTTCCTGCTTGTTGCCATCCTTGTCCCAGAGGTACCCCATGTGGCCTTCGACCGTCGGGCGGGTCCAGACCAGCTTGCCGGTGCGCGGGTCGCGCGCTTCGACGCGGCCGACCACGCCGAACTCGCCACCGGACACGCCGGTCAGCAGCAGGCCCTCGGCAATGATGGGCGCAGCCGTGGCGGAGTAGCCGGCGGCGTAGTCGTCGATCTTGGTCTTCCAGACCAGGTCGCCGGTGTCCTGGTTCAGCGCGACCAGCTGGGCGTCCAGCGTGGCGAAGATGACCAGCTTGTCGAACAGCGCTGCGCCGCGGTTGACCACGTCGCAGCAGGGCATGATGCCCTCGGGCAGGCGGTGCTCGTACTTCCACAGCTTCTTGCCGGTGGCCGCGTCCAGCGCGAACAGGCGCGAGTAGGACGCGGTGACGAACATCTTGCCGTTGTAGATGACGGGCTGGGACTCCTGCCCGCGCTGCTTTTCGCCGCCAAACGAGAAGGCCCAGACCGGCGTCATCTTGCCGACGTTGGCAGTGGTGATCTGCTTGAGCGGCGAGTAGCGCTGGCCTTGCGGCGTGCCTCCCCAGCTCAGCACATTGCCCGAGGCCGAAGACTCGGTTTCGATCATCTGATCGGTCACGCCGGCGGCATGGGTGCTGGCCGCCGCGGCCAGCCCGATGCACATCAACAGGTTCAAGAGAGTCGGTCGCATGTTGTCTCCACGTGGGGTGAGCGCCGCCCGGTGGACCGGGCCGGCGGCGCAGTTGCGCGCTGCTACACAGCGCAATGTCTGTGCCACTCGGCCGGGGCCGGAGGGGGTTTGCCAGACGGTGGTTTTCCACGCACGTCACCCGGGTTTCCCCCGCCAGCTGTGCCACGCTTGCACAGTCAGGTGTGTCATGCCGGATGTGCCAGGCCGGGTATTCCGGCGTGGCGCTGCGCCACACTGGCTCAGGCCGTGAGCCCGGGCCAGCCTGGTGACACCCAGCGCCGCCCGGCCTTGTCCACGAGCAGCAGTTCGACCGACCATTCCCGTGCCAGCGTGACGGCCCGCCGCGGCCCGGCCATGAAGGCGACCTTGGTGAAGGCGTCCGCCAGCGCGCCTTCGCGGGCCAGCACCGCCACCTCGGCCACTTCGGGTGGCAAATCGCCGCTGCGCGGGTCCAGGATGTGGTGGTGGCGAAAGTCCGGCGGGAAGCAGCTGGGGTTGTCGGCCGAGGTGGCCAGGCAGGCCTCCTGCAGATCCAGCCCATTGATCCAGGCCGCGGCATCGCGCGGGTCGGCCAACGCCAGGTGCCAGGGCTGGCCGGCAGGGTTGCGGCCACGGCCGGCCCACTCGCCACCATCGACCAGCGCCTGCGTGATGCCGTGCTGCTGCAGCAGGGTTGCGGGGGCATCGGCGCCGTGGCACGGGCCAGGCCGGAGGCCAGGGCACTGGCGCCGGCGCCCAGCGCGCCGCAGGAATTGGTGACGGCGCATGTCAAGCTCCTCCTGGCGCGCCGGCGCGATGTTGTCGCCCACCACCTGTTCGCGGCGGTGCGGTGAATACGGTGGCGCCTTGCCCGGAATGGCGGTGAAGGCCAGGTGCTCGAAACCGGGGATCACGAAGCTGGCGCAATGCTGCTCACCGCTGACCGCAACCATGTGCACAGGGAGCAGTTGCAGTTCCACTGCGGGAACCCGCCGCCCGCGCCGGAGCCGAGCACAAGGATTTTCATGAGGGGCCATGGCCAGGTGTGGAGGTGGCGACGGCATCAGCGCAGCGATGTGCATCGTGATTTCGAAGCCGAAGCGCAGGTCTCCGCAGGCGGGGGTGGTCCAGGCCATGGGATGTCTCCATCTGCAAAGCCCGTGCCGAAACACCCGGGATCAGGCCGGGCCGGGGGTTATCCTCGGAAAGCAGCCCAGGCCACGCCTCTGCGGCGCCAGGACCGCGGGGTTGCC